>NZ_JBFTSN010000257.1:0-9271 GCF_056400045.1 Paenibacillus sp. 01L418 | reverse complement strand
GGAAGAAGGCGCTAGAAGCGTTCTGGGCAGGCAAGCTTGAAGAATCAGAGTTCCATGGCAAGCTTCAAGAAATCCGTTTGAATCATTTGCGCAAGCAGCAGGAGAAAGGCATCGACCTTATCTCGGTCAATGATTTCAGCTATTACGATCACATTCTTGATACAGCAACGATGTTCGGGATCATTCCGAAGCGCTTCACTTACGAAGGCGGTTCAGTACCACTGTCGGTTTATTATGGCATTGCCCGCGGAACGAAGGATGCAACGGCAAGCGAAATGACCAAGTGGTTTAACACCAACTATCACTACATCGTACCTGAACTGGACGGAGCAGCACCTGTACTTACAGAGAATAAGCCGCTTATCGCATATTTGGAAGCTAAAGAAAAGCTCGGTATCGAGGGAAAACCCGTTATTGTCGGCCCATTAACTTTCTTGAAGCTGTCCAAAGGATATAGTCAATCAGAGACGGATGCTTGGCTGGATCGATTGCTGCCGCTTTATGTGCAGATCCTGCAAGAGCTTGAAAAAGAAGGCGTTCAGTGGGTACAAATAGATGAACCAATTCTGGTAACAAAACTTAGCGATGCTGATCGCAGTCGCCTAAAAAATATTTATACCACGCTTGCTGCATCGGTAACTAATCTAAACATCATGCTGCAAACGTATTTCGAATCCGTAGAAAACTATACTGACATCGTTGCGTTGCCGGTCAAAGGAATTGGGCTTGACTTCGTACACGGTTTGTCCGTAAACTTGTCATCCATTAAACAATTTGGCTTCCCTCAGGACAAGGTTCTAGGTGCAGGAGTCATTGATGGCCGCGGCATCTGGAAAGCGTCACTTCGCGATAAATTGGCATTGTTGAAAGAGTTGGCTGAAGTCGTAACGGCTGAACAGCTAATTGTACAGTCATCTTGCAGCCTGCTTCATGTTCCAGTCACAGTGCAAAATGAGACTAAGCTATTGTCTGAACTAAAGGGTGCTCTAGCATTTGCGGATGAGAAGCTGGATGAGATTGTTCTTCTTGCGAAAGCAGTTACTTCGGAAGATGCTTTCATTACTGCTGAGCTTGAGAAATGTGATGCTGCTCTAGAGGCGCTTAAGCAATCAGGCGAGCGCAATCGCAGCAGCATTCAGCAAGCCGTAGCCGCTATTAGCGTGCAGAATCCAACACGCAATCTGCCATTTTCTGAGCGTCATATTGCCCAACAGAAAAAATGGCAATTGCCGATTTTCCCAACGACGACAATTGGCAGCTTCCCGCAATCCGCAGAGGTGCGCAAAGCCCGTCAACAATGGCGCAAGGGTGATTGGAACAATGAACAATACGCTAGCTTCATCCGTGAGCAAATCGATATCTGGATTAAGCTTCAGGAAGAAATCRGACTGGATGTACTCGTGCATGGCGAATTTGAACGGACAGATATGGTTGAGTTTTTCGGTGAGAAGCTTGCGGGCTTTGCGTTCACTCAGTTCGGTTGGGTACAGTCGTATGGCTCCCGCTGCGTGAAGCCGCCAATTATTTTTGGAGATGTAGCGTTTGAAGAAGCAATGACTGTCGAGGAAACGAAGTATGCTCAGTCGAAGACTGAACGTCCAGTTAAAGGAATGCTTACGGGACCGATCACGATCATGAACTGGTCGTTCGTCCGTGATGACATTACGCGTGAGCAAATCGCTTACCAGCTTGCCTATGCGCTTAGACAAGAGGTAGAAGCGCTTGAGCAAGCGGGCATTGGGATGATTCAGGTTGATGAGCCTGCGGTTCGCGAAGGTCTGCCGCTTAAGGAAGAAGACCAAGCCAACTATTTAGCTTGGGCTGTCAAAGCTTTCCGTGTGACTACATGCACGGTTCAGGATACGACGCAAATTCACACGCATATGTGTTATTGCGAGTTCCATGACATGATTGATTCCATTGAAGCGATGGATGCAGATGTTATCTCCATCGAGACTTCACGCAGTCATGGTGAATTGATTCATAGCTTTGAGCTGAATACTTACAAGCTGGGTATAGGTTTAGGCGTATACGACATCCACAGCCCGCGTATTCCGCGAGTGGAGGAAATGACGAGTATGATCGAACGCGCTTTGCGTGTGCTTGATCCGAAGTTATTCTGGATTAACCCAGACTGCGGACTTAAAACACGTGGACTCGAAGAAACCGTTGATTCCTTGCGCAATATGGTTGAAGCGACACAGATCGCCCGTGCGAAACATTCTTTGCAGGTGTAAGCTAGGTTAATAATAAAAATCACAGAAGAGCAGGCTGCCACGGCAGCCTGCTCTTTTTGATAGGATCAGATCCGATTTTGTTTATAAATAAACTAGAATTAGACTGATTTCTCAAATATGATACGATAAACGAAACGAATTGATTTTAAAAGGAATGAATATCATGGATAAGCTTCATACCGCCATAAGTTTAAGAGAAGCAGGGAAACTGGAAGAAGCCAAGACATTGCTGATAGATTTAGTCAAAGAAGAGCCGCAGAACGCTTCAATATGGTATCAACTAGCTTGGGTTCATGATGCTATGGGACTCGAAAGGAAAGCCGTCCCTTTTTATGAAAAATCATTGGAACTAGGATTAGTAGGTAAAGAAAGAGAAGGGGCATTGTTAGGCCTAGGAAGTACATATCGTACTTTAGGCATGTATGATGAATCAAAACGTATATTTGAAGCAGCAATAAAAGAGTTTCCAGAACGTAGAGAGTTTCAGGTGTTTTATGCGATGGTTCAATACAACTTGAAGGCTTACGACAAGGCAATGGAAATTTTATTGAAGCAATTAGCCGAAACGAGCGCTGATGACGGAATTCAGTCGTACAAGAGAGCTGCCCTTTTTTATTCAGACAAATTGGATCAGGTATGGGATTGATCCAGTCTGCTATTTTCCAACTATACGGCGACAGACTAGGACGTCATAATGACGCCATTGTCTATCGCCGTTTTTATTTATTCGAATCAGCCGAAACAAATAAGGTTTTGTACCGTCTAACAATTAGTGTAAATTTTACCATTAAAGCGATTTGCGTTGATTTGCAGGAGGGGGAGCAATACGAATGAAACAAAATGGATTGAACTTAATAATGAGAATGGGGCGCGTCTTTCTGGCTGGATGTCTGATGTCGCAGCTGCTTGTTGGCGTCGCGTCAGCTAATACGGCGGAGAAGCTGGCATCTGGCGGCAGCGTGAACGCGAGCAGCAAGGTCGATCGTTCGCTGGCCTTCACAACAGACATGCAGGATGCATTAAAGGAAGCGGAGCAATTGCTATATGATCAGAAACCGTTTTCGGATTGGGCGGCGATCGGATTTGCAAAGAACGGCAGAGCAGTTCCAAAAGGCTTTCTGGAGGAGAAAGCAGATGTCATATTAAATAATGGCGGAAGATTTGATACGTATACAGATATGACAAGAACGGTGATCGCTTATGCTGCTGCTGGCGGCAGAAACATTAATAATATCGCTGGTCTTGATTTTTTCTCAGCCGTTTTGAACAATCCTGACCTTGAGAAGAAGGGAATATATGAACTCGTACCCGCTTATGTCGTGGCGAAGAGTTCCAGTCCCTACTCTCCTAATTCAAACCCTTTCTGGTATCCTGACGCGTTTTCTCATATCATCACAAATCAGCAGTTGAAAGATGGAAGCTGGTCCGAGTCCGTTAATGGGAAAGGTAGTGCTATGGCAACGGCTGTAGCTTTGACAGGATTGTCACTCATTTCGAGAACGCAAGATCGGGAGCTGACGGAGTCAGAGCAGAAAGCGCTGGAGTGGCTGCGCATGCAGCAATCAATCGACGGCGGCTTCGACTTCAGCACAGCGGCGACAGCACAGGTTATCATTGCACTGTCATCGCAACGAATGGACGCTGCTGCGTTCGCGCAGCAGGGAGGCGCCCAGCCGCTTGATTTTCTGATGTCTCGTCGATTGGATGAAGGTGGATTCTCGGAGCGCAGCGATGGCGTTTTGGATATGACGGCGACGCTCCACGCTTATTTGGCGTTGACCGCTTATAAGCTGTATGTGAATGGCAAAGAACGGCTGATCGATGACTTGAATTTGGCTTCGGGCAGTTCGATTATTCAGATCGAGGGGCCTACAGGTACGATCGCACAAGGACGCGTTCCTAGTGGCGGTAAGGCAATAGATACAGCTCTTGCTTTCCTTAAGCAAGAAGGAATTGCCTACGAAATGAAGACAGCTTCTTCCGGGGAGAAGGCAATCACCTCGATTAAGGGTATCGACGTCCTCCAATACGGCGGAAAGAATGGATGGAAGTTCGCTGAGTACAGTAGAGATGGAAGTTGGATGTTCCCAGAAAATGCTGGCAGCGGGAATGTTCTTAGTGATAGAAGTCGATTGCTGCTTTATTATGGTTCGGACACAACTGAGGTTATCGACTTAGTCGTTGTTAATGGCTCAAATGTGAACGGCAAACTAGCAGAAGGACGGCCTTCAGCAAATTCACTTTTCGAGCTGTTCGTTAAGAAAGCAAATCGTAAATCGGGTCAACTGCCTGCGCCGAATATAACGGTGACAGTCGGTGGGAAGACGATGGTGACCGATGCGAAAGGGAAAGTGGCTTTTGCGGGAATGCCCTCCGGTGTGCATGTCGTTACGCTAACTGGGTATCGGAAGGATGCTGCGCCTGCTGTGGCCAAAAATCTTTACTATTTATCGGTCTCTGCTCCTCCGTTGGCTGACTTTAAGGATGCTAATCAAGTAGCCGGCTGGGCAAGAGAAAATATGGCACATGCGCTTTATGAAGGTTACATCCAGGGCGTAAGCGTGAAGGATAATGTACTGGCTCCGAAAAAGACGTTGTCTCGCGCTGAATTCGCAGCCATGCTGCTCCGCTTGGTACACGGCGCTACGGATCTGCCTGCTGGCAGCTCTCCCTTTAATGATGTTCCAGTGGGCAAATGGTACAGCGACGAAATCGCAAGAGCTGCAAAGCTCGGCATTACTGACCGTACATCCGGTCGGTTCGAGCCAGAGCGTACGATYACCCGCGAAGAGGCAGCGATGATGTCCGCAAATGCTGGTCGATTAGCAACCTTCGGCAGTGAGGGTCGAATGGCGTTCGGAGACATTAAGGGTCTATCCGCGACGAGTCTCCACGCTATCCAAGCCGTCAACGAGTATAAGGTGATGGTCGGCAGCGATGGCAAGTTCAATCCGCGGCAGACGCTGGTCCGAGAGCAAGCGGCGGCGATCCTTTTGAGGCTGCAGAAGCTGCTATATCCCGAGAAGTACTTAGATTGATCATGCAGCACTCTGCTCAATGGCTATGCATTCATTTTCCTATTCGAAGTCTGCAATTCACAGTTTTGGACCAGTCATACCACCCACAAACGCTTGCTCAGGTTCAAAGAGGAGAAGCGAAGGAGGAAATGGTGTTATAATCAATCTATATAAACCGAATTGCCTTGCAAAGAAATGGGAACCATCTAGGTGATAAATGGTATTTATGACTTTTTTTCATTAGATGACCATGCAATAACGAAGATAAACGACACAAGAATATAGGAGATACGATGACTGAGGAAACAGCATTAGATAAAACAGGTTGGAACTTTGACAACAGTTATGCAYGGCTGTCGGAAACATTTTTCACAAAAATGAGCCCGCCGCCTGTGCACTCTCCGCAGTTGAATATTATGAATGAATCGCTCGCAAAATCACTAGGCTTWAATGTTCAATCACTTCTAAGCCAGGACGGTACTGCTATGCTGTCGGGAAATGAAATTCCCGAAGGCGCTTTGCCGCTTGCTCAAGCTTATGCTGGGCATCAATTTGGACATTTTAACAGATTAGGGGATGGGCGTGCGCTATTGCTGGGTGAACAAATTACGCCTACAGGTGAGAGGTTTGATATTCAGTTTAAAGGTTCTGGCAGAACGCCATACTCCCGCGGAGGCGACGGCCGGGCTTCACTTGGACCGATGCTGCGCGAATATATTATAAGTGAGGCTATGCACGCGCTTGGTATTGCTACCACTCGCAGCCTCGCCGTTGTCACAACTGGCGAGCCTGTATACCGCGAAACGGAGCTGCCGGGTGCAATTCTGACCCGCGTGGCTTCCAGCCATCTGCGCGTGGGCACCTTTCAATACGTTGCCCAGTGGGGTACGGCTGAAGAACTCAGACAACTTGCTGATTACACCTTGCAAAGGCATTACCCAGAGGTTGGCGAAGCTCAAGATCGCTATCTTCGCCTGCTTCAAGAAGTAATTAAGCGTCAGGCAGCGCTAATCGCCAAATGGCAGCTCGTTGGTTTTATCCACGGTGTGATGAATACAGACAATATGTCGATTAGCGGAGAGACCATTGATTATGGCCCTTGCGCCTTTATGGATGCCTATGATCCCGAAACGGTATTCAGCTCCATTGACGTTCATGGCCGTTATGCCTATGGCAACCAACCGCGTATCGCGGCGTGGAATCTCGCTAGATTTGCTGAGGCGCTTTTGCCGCTGCTGCATGATAATGAAGAACAAGCTATAAAACTGGCAGAGGATGCGTTATCTGGATTTGCAGAGTTGTATCACCAGAGCTGGCTTAGTGGAATGAGAGCGAAGCTTGGAATTTTTAATGAAGAGCTTGAAGATGAGGCTCTAATTACAGATTTGCTTCGTATGATGCAGGAGCATGGTGCAGACTACACGAATACCTTCCGCTCGTTCACATTAGATAAACCAGAAGATACAGCACTCTTTGGCACCGAGGAGTTTGCACCATGGTATGAGCTGTGGCAAGCGAGGCTTGGCAGGCAGCCGGAATCCAAAGCTGCATCTCATCAGTTGATGGGCGCAAGCAACCCTGCGGTAATCCCGCGCAACCTTCGAGTTGAAGAAGCGCTTGAAGCCGCAGTGAAGCAAGGCGACAACCGTGTGATGGAGCAGCTTCTGAGTGTTCTTTCGAGCCCATACGATCACGCCCGCGAACGGTCTGATCATTACACGTTCCCTGGGGTATCAACTCGTCCATACCAAACTTTTTGCGGTACCTGATATAAAAAAAGCGGCAGCTCACCTCAATGGTCAGCTGCTTTTGTCTGTTCTGTGCTGTTTTTATCATTCAACACGATTTATAGTATAATGATTACTATTATATGGACGCATAACAGGGAAAGAGGGAACGAATGCCTACTATACTGGTTGCTGATGATGATGCGAACATTCGCGAACTCGTTTGTTTATTTCTACGCAACGACGGATTCGAAACGGCTGAAGCGGGAGACGGCAAGGAAGCACTGGCCGTCTATGCCTCGATGCATATTGATCTTGTCGTACTCGATATTATGATGCCGATTATGGATGGTTGGACGTTGTGCAAGGAGCTCCGAAGAAGCAATCCTGATCTTCCGTTACTTATGCTGACTGCAAGAGGCGAGACATGGGAGAAGGTGAAAGGCTTCCAGCTCGGGACGGATGATTATTTGACGAAACCATTTGATCCATTGGAGCTGACGGCTCGTGTTGGAGCTCTTCTGAAAAGGTACCGGATTGGCTCAACACAGACGATTCGGCTAGGCAGCATCATTCTTGACCGGCAGACCTATAAAGTAATGAGAGGAACGGAATCACTTGCGCTGCCGCTCAAGGAGTTTGAACTCCTTTATAAGCTCGCTGGCACACCTGGACAAATCTACACGCGTGAGCAGCTGATCGATCAAATTTGGGGGATCGATTATGCAGGCGACGATCGAACGATAGACGTACATGTTAAACGATTGCGCGAACGCTTCGCGACGACTACCGATTTTCATATCGAGACGGTGCGCGGGCTTGGCTACCGGCTTGAGGTGCACGAATGATCAAATCTTTATATACACGAGTCGTCCTCATTTTTCTAGTCTCCACGATTGGGGGCACGATCATTGCTTTTTTTGTGGCAACTTGGGCATTTGAAGAAAAATTGAGTGAAAACTCGCAAATTTTGATGCGTAATTTTGGACAAGACATCGCGCGAATTTATGAGGCCATCCCCTCACGTGATGCGGACAAGTTCGTAAGTGGAATGAAGCAGCTCAATTCCTATCATATTCGAATTTATGAAACGACGGATCGATTCCAGTCTTTCGGAGCGCTGCACGGGCATAAGCCTGCTGTAATAGCCAAGGAACAAGTAATGAAGGTACTGGCTGGAGAAATGGTTCGGGTTCGTATGAAGGGGGTTACTGTTACTTTCATAGGATTGCCGCTCAAAACAGACATGGGAACGAAAGCGATGTTTGTGGAAGCACTCTCCCCTCCATCTGCTTCTTTTGTATTCAAATGGGGATTATCTTTTGTCGCTTATGCGTTGATTACAGGCAGCTTATTTATTCTAATTGCCTCCATATTTCTAATAAGACCAATCAAAAAGCTGACAAAAGCGACTAGACGGATAGCATCTGGCGATTTCAACGTCAAGCTGAATATTAAACAAACGGGCGAGCTGGGAACGCTGGCTCGAAGCTTCGAAGAAATGATGCATGACCTGCAGCAGTTGGAGCAGATGCGCAGAGAATTCGTAACGAATGTCTCGCACGAAGTTCAGTCTCCGCTCACTTCGATATCCGGCTATGCTATAGCGCTCAAGCAAGCAAATGTTGCGGATAACGATCGAAATCGCTACCTAGATATTATTATTGCTGAA
The DNA here is from genome assembly GCF_056400045.1 of Paenibacillus sp. 01L418. NCBI lineage: Bacteria > Bacillati > Bacillota > Bacilli > Caryophanales > Paenibacillaceae > Paenibacillus > Paenibacillus sp. 01L418. The sequence continues at coordinate 618 of NZ_JBFTSN010000257.1, read as the reverse complement.
GCCGAACGGATGTCCAAGATGAGTGATAGCCTGCTAAAGCTGAGTTTGCTTGAATCACAGTCACAACAGATGCGGCTGACCGCATTTAGACTTGATGAACAAATAAGACGAATTATCGTCGCGATACAGCCGCAGTGGTCGACTCGCAATATCGATTTCGAGCTCCATTTGCCTACTGTTATTTTTTTAGCTGATCATGATCTGTTGAATCAGGTTTGGACTAATATAATCGGCAATAGCATCAAATTTTCGCAGGATGGCGGCATCATTAAAGTGAGTATCAAACAAGATATCAAAAACGTGACCGTCCGAATATCCGACAGCGGCATAGGTATTGCGCCAGAGGATCAGAAGCGTATCTTCGAGCGATTTTTTAAGGCGGATCGCTCCCACAGCCGTAAATATGAAGGCAGCGGAATGGGCCTTGCCATCGTTAAACAGATCGTATCGCTTCATCAAGGTGACATTCGAGTGGAAAGTGAGCCTGGCCGAGGAACGACCTTCATTGTCACTCTGCCAATCATTACTCCGACAGAGTAATTCGATTCGTAATGTATTAGTCGACATCGCTCGTTTACTCTATGCTGCGGCAGCATGTGCAAACTCTTTGCATGTGTT
>NZ_JBFTSN010000256.1:0-9311 GCF_056400045.1 Paenibacillus sp. 01L418 | reverse complement strand
GCCCCGCTCGCCGCATGAAAGCCGAATCACCAGGCAGCCGCTCGGGCGGTAACAGAAGATTTCGCGCGTGTATTCGCATCCATCGGCTTCATAGGATACGGTCGCCACCGCCCGCCGCAGATCCAATTCACGCCGATATCGCGTAACCTCGCGATGCCCGGGGAACGCCAGATTCAGCTCGCAAAAAGGCAGGTAGGCTTGCAGATGGATCGGCTCGCCCATCATGCGGTCCAGAAACAGYCGCTCCGCCTCCTCGATCCGATCATTGAAAATCAGGCTCCGGACTTCTTGCAAATATTGCCCCGCGTCCGGCCGGTTATAATCATGCGGCGCCCCCGACCACAACGTCTCCTCGTTGATCGGGATTCTTTCCGTTTCCGCTGCTCCGAACACCATTGCTCCCAGCCGTCCGTTGCCAATCGGAAGAGCCTCTTTCCATACCGTACCGGGCGAATCATACTCCAGCTTCATCATTTTCCCGCCTTTCCGTTCTCCCATTTGCCTTCACCTGCAATATAGCGTGCAAAGTCCGTCAGGAACGCGCAGCGCTCCTGACGGACCAAGTCTTATTTTTTAAACAAATCCTTCTTCTTCTGATAGGTTTGGTTAGCCCAATCCACCAAGCGATCCAGACCGATCTTCTCGGCGTTCTTCACCATGCTCTCGTAGTTTGCCACGGCTTCTTCCTCCGACTTCGCCAAGTAGATTTTAACCTTCTCGTTTTTGATCATCTCGTCGATCTTCGTTTTGATCGTCTTCTCATCCGAATCCGGCTGCAGCTGAATCAAGCCGAGCTCCGGCTTGTAAACCGTGAACGCCTTTCTTTCCATCAACGCTTTCGTCTTCTGCGCTCCCGGTACGTAGCTCAACATGCCTTCCGTAACGCCGTCGTTGTACAGGTACCACCATTTGATTCCGTTGCTGTTGACGAAATCGGCGTCGGACGGATCGTATTTCAAATTCGGATACCCTTCGTCGTTCCAGGTCCAATGCTCGCCCTCGACGCCGAACATCGTTAACTTTTTGCCTTCGTCGCTCGCCAGATATTGAAGGAACTTGATCGACGCCTCCGGATCCTTGTTTTTCTTCGTGATAAATGTACCTGCAAAGCCCAGTCCAGAGCTGACCGCTTTCGCATCTTTCGAAATGGAGCTAGGCAGCATTTGGAACGTATACGAACCGCCGGCGTTTTTGACCTTGATATTGTCCGAGTCTGCTATGCTGACCGTATGCATATGCGCGAATGCCTTCCCGCTGGTCGCATACTGATCGTCGATCTGATCGTTCGTATAGGCGAAGTTCTCCGCCAGAATGTCCCCTTCGCGGTACAGACGGTTCATAAACTTGAAGAAATCCAGCATTTCCGGCTTTCTGATCGCATAGTCCACTTTTCCGTCCCGCTCATACCAGCCGTCCAAAAGGCCCTCGACGCCGAACTGCGTCAGGAAGTATTGCTCGATCCAATCTTTGTCCATGATCAGAGGGATCATGTCCGGATATTTTTCTTTGACCATGCCCAAAACCTTCATAAAGTCGTCAATGGTGTCTATTGGCGGATTGCCAAGCTCTTGCAGAATATCCTCGCGCACCGCGATACCCGGGTTGCCGTCGCTGCCGACCGAGTATTTGTTCTGCACCATTTCCTCCTGCGTCGCGAAGGAGTTGCGCACCGTATAGAAATTGCCGTCATCCATCGTGTGGATCGCAATTCGTATCGGATCGATCTTAAAGTCAGGCGCGTATTTCTCGATCAACTCGTTCCAAGGATAAGAAAGCTTCGAATCGGACATCCGTTCGATGTTTGCGTTAGTAAAAACCAGATCCGGGAGATCGCCGGACGCGATCATGAGCGGAAGCTGCTTGTCGTCCGTGGCTACTGTCACTTTCAGCTTGATTCCCGTCTTTTCGGTAATTTTCTCGGCAACCGACCCCTTCCACTCCTTCACCGGATACCAGGAGGCATCGATAAACAAGGACAGCTCCTTTGCCTCGTTGCTTTTTGCGGGCTGTTCGCTCCCCTCCGAGTTATTGACTTGACCATCGTTGTTATTTCCGCATGCGGACATCAGAGATATCGTCATCATTAGGATGAGCGATAAGAGCAGTGCCTTCTTCCCTTTGTTTCTTTTCAAAATAACCCCTCCAACAAGTGATGTTTATATTAAAGCAAACGCTTTAATATCATGCCAACAAAATCAACCCTTCACGGAACCCAGCATAATGCCTTGAATGAAAAACCTCTGGAGGAACGGATAGACGCACACGATAGGCGCGATAGATATAACCATAGCCGCTACCTGAAGCGAATAGCTGGTGACGCCCGCTGAAGCACTGTTCGCAACGGCTATAGCGTCCATCGGCGCATTGCTCTTGTTGATAACCTCCATCATCCGGAAAGCGAGCGTCCGCAGACCTTCCGACTGCACGAAGTAAGCGGAATCCAGCCAAGAGTTCCATTGACCAACCCCCAAGAAAAGCGACATGGTTGCGATCAGCGGCATAGAGACGGGAAGGATGATCCGGTAGAAAATAACGAGCTCGGTAGCCCCGTCCATGTAAGCCGACTCCTTGAGTTCACTCGGAATTTCCTGGAAGAACGAAATGGCTATCAGCAGAAAAAACGTACTTAACATGGAAGGAATGACATAGACACCAAACGTGTTCAGCAGCCCCAGTGAGCGCAGAACGACGTAATACGGTATCAAACCGCCGGAAAAGTACATCGCGAATATAATGACCGTGAAATAACCTTTGCGAAACAGAAGATCGCGGTGAGACAGCCCATAAGCAACCAAACAGGTAAAAAGGACGCCTAGGGCGGTTCCAGCAAGCGTTCTCATAATCGTGACCAAAAAAGCACGGTACCAGTGGGGGTCATCCAAAAATCGCGCGTAATTTTCAAAGGAAAAGGTCCTTGGCCATAGATAGACGCCCCCAAGAAGCGAATCGGTTCCTTTATTGAAGGAAAGAATCAGGACGTAATAGAACGGATAAAGCATCGATAACGTCAGAATGGCTAGTAATGCATAAATCATAGCATCCATGATACGATCTTTTTGTTTTTGGCTGAGCTGCATGCACGCTCCCCTTTCCTAGAATAGACTTGATCCCGAAGTGCGTTTGGCAATGTAGTTGCTGGAGAAAATCAGGATGACGGAAATGACGGACTGGATCAAATCAATCGCTGCCGCATAGGAAAATCTCCCGTCTCTTAATCCGACCTTAAACGCATAAGTTTGCACGATCTCCGAGGTCGGATTGTTGATGCTGTTGCCGAACAGAAACGCCTGCTCGAAGTTGGAGCCCACCAGTCCTCCGCCCAGAATGCTTCCAATCGTCAGAATAAGTACAACGACGATCGTTCCTTTCATTCCAGGGAACGTAATATGGCGAATTCGAGCCAAGCGGCCCGCTCCGTCGATCTGCGCGGCTTCATATAATGACGGGTTAATGCCCGCTATGGCGGCCAGGAAGATAATCGTCCACCAGCCCATCTCCTTCCAGACGGCACTTCCAGTCGCCAGTCCCCAGAAATAGTTGGGGTTCGTCAATATGTCAAGCGGCTTGTCGATTATGCCTAGCCCTAGAAGCGCTTTATTGACCATTCCGATATCCGTCGACAGGAAGGCGAAAGCGATGCCTGCGACGACAACCCACGAGATGAAATGGGGCAAATAGCTGATCGTTTGGACAAAACGCTTAAACTTCAAATTTTTTACTTCGCTTAATAGAATGGCCAGCAATATGGGAGCCGGAAAAGCAAAAAGGATTTTTAGCAGACTCAATGCCAGCGTATTTCGAACGATTGTTCCAAACTGATAGTCATTAAAGAACTCCTTGAAATGCTTTAATCCCACCCAATCGCTTGTAAAAATGCCCTTAATTCCGGTAGAGATGGAATACTGCTTAAATGCCATTAGAATGCCGAACATCGGCGTATAGGCGAAGACAAGCAAAAATATCATGCCGAGCCCAACGAACAGGTGCAGCGTTTTTTGTTTTTTAAATCGCTTCCAAAACTGCGTTCGCTGTTCTGTTTTTCCCTTAATTCCGATTACGCGTGTATCCAACTCCATATCTGCTCCTCCTTTGTTTTCAGTGTACTCTTCGAATCAGAGCGTCGAAAGCCAACATTCTTAAGAAAGCGTTGTCATTTTTGAAGATCGGATGGCAAGGTGCCCGGACAATAGCATCCCGTTGCCGCCGTTCAAATCGGTTTGCGATCCGCATAGAACGCGGCGATATCGTCCCTCGTATGCTTCCGTTTCTGGACAGAAAAAAGATGACCCCCGACGAATTGACGAATTCCGAGGGTCATCTACCGGCCAATGCTAGTGCGGCCTAGTTCTGCTTTGATCAAGGATTAAACTGCAGCGACAAGCGGTTTTATTTCACTCTTCCCTGCTTGGGCATTGGCGTTGACACAAGCAATCGTTTCAATCCGGAAGCACGGTGTAGACGACGCCGGCATCCGCATGAAAGCGGAGAAGGCCGGCCGGCCTCTCGGATTCGACCGGTTTCCCTTCCACTGTAATCGAACAACTGATCGCGCTTCGAATAAAGTATGGTCCACTGGCAGTAGAGGCAACTACGGCCTTCGTCAGACTGCCATCCTTCCATTCCAAGTCGACCGTATAGCTGCCTCTAGCGCGCAGCCCTTGAACGGAGCCCGTTGACCATACTGCCGGAAGCGCCGGGAGCAGATGAAGCTCGCCCGCACGACTCTGAAGCAGCATCGTAAAATTATTCCTACCCACTATAATGACGATAAAAATCACCATTAGTTGCGGTAAACTGCCCGTTAGCATTCCTGTAGAGCGTTAATTATCAGCTTTGCAAAAAAAGAAGCGCCTTGGTAGGTGGACTTATAATTGAAAGCCCAATTTTTTGCTCAAAAATCACTAACTGATGCTTCTCATACGAAACACCACTTATTTTTAATTGTTCATTATAGAACTAATTTTTTCACATCTTTCTTCTAACACTTTATTAATTCTTTGACTAGCAACATCGTACCAATTTTTATCAATTTCAAAAGCCGTCCATGACCGGCTTGTCATAATGGCTGCTTCCTCCGCAACCCCACATTGGATTCAATGAGGCTTTATGAACTTTCGTTCTTAAATTCTCGTACACCTGATTTTTACTATGGTACTTGATGTCTTTATTTACAGATTGTTCGGTTGGAGTTCCGATAAGTACGCCAATCTGCACACCTTTGAAGCCATATTCCTCATCATCCTCGAATATGTCCCCGCAATACCGATTTAAGCGATAAAATAAATCTTCATGTTCTAGAGTTTGCTTGGATCGTACAGGTACTTTGATTTCTACATATGCAGTTTTTTGATTCCAAAGCTTTTCTGAAAATCTATCTGAATATTTAAATGATAGTTTCGATTGGGTTAAATGCTTAAGAATATCATGAGCGTCTTCAGATTCTAAATATTCTTTTAATGTGCTTAAAAAAGCTTCTTCTTTCGTAAACTCGATTGGTCTCATAATAATCCCCCATTTTGGAATGTCAACAAAATATGATGCCCAAAAGCCCCTAAAACTTCTGTTACGAATAATTTTAAACTCATTATATCAATATTGCATGGAAAAAAAGACCAAAATCAAAGACTATCGTAACAGAATGTTTAGCGTACAAAAAAAGCCATCCTTTTGAGGATGACTCTGAGCATTTTCAACTTTATTTTTGTTCAATAAGGAACCATTAGGCTTCTTTGACGTTAAGCGATGCCGCGCCTTACATCGCTTTCACATCTCTATTTTATTGGTGCAAGCTTAATAATAGAACTAGTTTCTCTTTACTACAGAAACGCCTGCCCCTCTATTAGCGATTTAATTATTCAGACTGTCCATCTGCCAATTTACTGAAATCCAAATGGCTAAAGTTTGCCATCATGTTTACAGTGATATTAACGGATATTCACGGCTGGTTAAACGTGGAGCAAAGGTGTTAAGGATTTCATCGAGCTCTGAGGTAATGATAAACTATTATTGATGAGTTTAGGAACAAAGAAGTTCCTTTAATGCCAATTACAGATGTTCCACAGGTTATACAATCTGCCGGCATGAAGAAATCAGACGTTAGATGGCTTAGCATCCCCTTTCCCTGCAGGGTTACCGCTTTAGAATTTAGCGACTCCGGTTTGAACTAACGGGTAACGATATCCGAGTTTGGTTTGGGAACATATCCAGGTTGAAGAAAATAGAAGACCTAAGCTCGTTGTAAAGTTCGAAATCTCCTACAATATAGTAGACTGGAAGTAGATGATTAATATACGGGATTAGTTTATTTCTTAAATATAGCTTCGAGTATCATTATTCCTGCCAAACTTATAGACGGCTATTAAAGATAAGGCCACAGAAAAAGCAATCAAAATGATCAAGTTCAAGGATAATTCCCCAAGGGATACCCCTTGCTGTAGATCGCTGAAGGTATCCAACAACCAATATTGGGGAAGAAAGTGCGCAAGCTGCTGCATGGTTTCCGGCATTAACACAAGCGGGAACATACATCCGGACAATAAGCTGCTAGGAATGAGGATCATATTCTGCATGCCGCTGGCTGTTGAAGAGCTACTGGAAAATGCCACAATTACAAGAGATAATCCTATTGCCACCAGTGCAAATAACACAAGTATCAGGAACATGCTCCAATAAGGAATACCCGGATCGACATGAAAAATAGTTATCATAATCAACAGTGTCACTGCAATCTGCAGCATCATCATAGTCAAATTAACGATGATATTAGATAAGACATAGGTTCTAGGGTTGATCGGTGAGGATAGAAGGCGATAATAGGTTCTATTCTCTCTTTCCTTGATAAGAATACCAGATAAATTCGAAGCGGACACTAGCATGAGGATGAGTAAGTATCCTATTGATTGATTGGTTTTGTTGAAATTGACAGATTGATCCTCCACTTTCTGGGCTGATAGTTCGAATCCCGTTTTTTGAAATTCGTCATATAGGGTAATAAACTTAGCCTCATCTCCTTTAGCTATCATGCCGATCGAAGCCATATTGTTAATATGTTGATCCAAGGATGCCTTTACCTGTCCGGTAACCTGCGCCCCCTTAATGGATACGATCTTAACATTTGCTGGCTTGCCAACAATCAAGCTTTGCGCGAAACCTGCGGGAAAGATAATTGCTGCATCCAGCTCTCCAGAAGCAATCTGCCCATTTATCTCATTCTCTTCAAGCGCAATTACAAGCATGGAATCTTGTCTGCCCACCGAATCAATAACACCTTTTGTAATCGTCTGACCCCCATCATGATTAACAATGCCCATTTTTAAATCAACTTCTCCCGTGCCTCCTTGGACTAGTGTCGCGAGCAGAATTCCCATAACAGGAAAGACAAAATATATAAATAGATTCAAAACGTTTTTAAAGGTGGAAATAAACGTCTTCCGGATCAGCCATAATGTGTCTCTCATTCTTACAGCCCCTCCTTTCTGCGTATCATCGTTAATGCGATACCAAGCAAGACGATCGCGAAGCCGATATTCAACAGCACGGCGTTAACCGTTGCTGTCATATTGTCTGCGTAGATCATTTCAAGAAGTGCAGCATTTGACCATTGCAGCGGAGAAAGAGAAGAGAGAGCTGCCATGAATCCAGTAGCCTTCTCGACCGGGAAGTATGAACCGCCGAAAAATGCGGCCAATTGGATAATAATCATCACAACAGTGCCTGATGCGTTACCCTTAATGATATAACTGAACCCGAGTCCTAAGCTCACAGCGAAAATGATTTCAGTAAAGAGCGTTATAAACACGAGACCCAAATTTTCTCCCCAGTAGGCATTAAACATGTATTTACTAATAAGCACTACAACAATTGTGAGTATCACATTTAACACAACAAGACCTGCTAATTTACCCACAAAAATTTCGATTTTCGTCACCGGTGAAGCAAGCAATCGGACAGCTGTGTTCCTTTTCCGTTCACTATCTATTAATTGTGCGGCCGTCAAGGCGCTATATAAAATAATCATTGTCGTAATCGCTACAGCGAAATAGTCCATGGCTCCCGGTTTCCTTGTCGCATTCAGCGACTCTTCCATCACATAGCTTTCACTGCCGCTTCCGCTCATGATCGCATCCGCTTGCTCCGAGTCGGTACCTGCTACTTCAGCCGCCAATCGGTAACGATCTGCAAATGCTGTAAGCACGCTCTTAGCAATACCGCTTTCAATTAAGCTCTGACTGCTGCTGTAATACTTCAGTCCATTGTCCGTAATCTCGACGTAACCCGCATAGCGGTTGTTCTTCACTTCTATTTTCCCATCCATCTTCTCGTCTGCCTTCTCGAGTTTAATACCGGCTTGACGCATCTGCCCCGTGAAGTCATCCCAATAGGTAGAGAAATCACTCGACGAGCTATTATTCTTATACAGCACTTTAATCTCATCAACCGTTAAACTACCGTTGAAAGCATTCGTAAGCGCCGTTCCCAAAATAAGCATGGTTAATAGCGGCGAAACCACCAAGAACAAAAGCATCTTGGGATCGCGGATAACCTTTAACTCTTTGAGCATTATTCTGAATACATTCATTTCCCCTTCGCCTCCTTACCCCTTCTTTCTTATCAGTCCCGCAGGCTTCTGCCTGTCAATGTCAGGAACACCGTCTCCAAACTTGGCTCATTCTCTTCCACTGAACGTATTTCAATATCGTCCGCCATCAACTGCTGAATGATTCGGTTCAAATTATTGACCTCGGAATCAGAGGTGATCTTAACGATTCGATCCTCCACTTCAACCCGGTTTACGCCAGCAATTCCCTCTAGCTTGTTCCTATCCAGATTTTCCGCCGAACGGACTTCGATACTTATATTTTTCTGATTCGTAATGATGGCCTTTAATTGACCTTTCGTTCCTTCCGCGATGATCTTGCCGTGGTCTATAATGGCGATTCTTGTACAGATCTCCTCGACCTCCTCCATGTAATGGCTGGTGTAGATGATCGTACAACCGAGTTCATTCAGTTTCTTCACGGAACCAAGAATATAGTTGCGAGATTGCGGATCAATCCCCACCGTTGGCTCATCCATTATGAGCAGCTTTGGCCGATGTGCGATTGCACAGGCTATGTTCAATCTTCGCTTCATGCCGCCTGAGAAGTTTTTGGGATAGCTTTTGTGCTTGTCGCCAAGACCCACGAATGCTAGTGCTTCAATCACCCGCTCCTTTAACTTTGCCCCTCTAAGTCCGTATAATCCGGCAAAAAAATGAACATTTTCGTAAGCGGTCATATCCTCATAAATAGCCATTTCCTGCGGTACAATCC
>NZ_JBFTSN010000255.1:0-9317 GCF_056400045.1 Paenibacillus sp. 01L418 | reverse complement strand
GAATTTAGGCTCTCCATTGTCTGCTATACTGTCGGCGCTTATTTTTAACGCGATTATTATTCCGCTGCTTATCCCGCTTGCCATTAAAGGCGTAGCGTACAAACCGATGAGCGGAGCCAAATTGCTTAGCCGCAACGTATTCATTTATGGTCTGGGCGGTGTCATTGTTCCGTTCGTTGGCATTAAACTCATCGACTTTGCAGTGCATTTATGGATTTAATATAACCATACACGAAAGAAGGCTTACCTATATGAATGAACAAGCGAAAAACGCTTCACGATTCCAGTTGTCATCGTTAATGATACCTTTGCGAATCAGCATCATATTTATGATTATTTGCGGCATTATTTACCCGCTTGCAAGCACGGGAGCAGCTCAGCTGCTGTTCCCTAAGCAAGCGAATGGAAGCCTTATAAAGGATAGCTCTGGCCAAGTCGTTGGTTCAGAGCTGATCGGCCAAAGCTTTGTTGATCCGAAATGGTTTCAAGGACGTGTATCAAGCATTGACTATAATGCTGCCGGTTCTGGATCGAACAATTTTGGACCATCCAATCCAACTCTAATCGAAAGGACCAAAGCTTCCATTGAGGCTTGGAAGGCACAAAATCCAGATGTACCGGTTTCCCAGCTGCCGATCGCTTTAATTACGAACTCAGGCTCTGGTCTTGATCCGCATATTACGCCGCAGTCGGCTGATGTACAGATCGCAAGAATCAGCAAGCTGACCGGCGTATCGCCAGCAGAGCTTGAGCAATTGGTTAAAGCAAATACGGAAGGCCGCGATTTAGGCGTTTTCGGTGACGAACGGGTTAATGTGTTGAAGCTGAATATCGCATTGTCAAAAATGTTGGGGGAATAGCCATATGGCTCCGCTGAAAAAGAAAACGCCAGAGGAGCTGCTACTCTCCATCGCAAAGCTGCATCAAGGACGTCTGAAAATACTCATTGGAGCGGTGAGCGGTTCAGGCAAAACGTATCATATGCTGCGAGAAGGAACAGAGTTGAAGCGAGATGGCATTGATGTTGTCCTTTGCGCGGTTCCTAGGCCGCAGAGTCCGGAGACGCTTGAATTGATTGAACCTTTCGAGCGTGTGCCAAGCATCCATTGGCAGAAGGATGGTGCAGAGCAAAAGGATCTAGATCTGGATGCTTTGGTAGAGAGGGACGCTGAGGTGCTGCTCATAGATGGGCTAGCCCATCGCAATCGAGAAGATGCAAAGTTTCAAACGCGGCTAGAAGATATTATTTTTTTGCTTGGCAAGGGCATAAGCGTTATTACGACAATCAATGTGTATGAGCTCGAGGGTGTAAATCAGGCTGTTCTCAAATGGACGGGAATTCGTCCGAGCTGCACCGTTCCTGCTCATACGCTTGAGCTTGCTGATGAGGTTAGGCTAATTGATGTATCGCCTGAAACGATGCTTAAGCGGTTTGAGGATGGAACGCTTGGCGTAAAGCCAGATCCTGCAATTTCCCTGCGGGGAAATCTTGCAGTGCTGCGAGAGCTGTCGCTGCGGCTCGTCGCAGAGGGAGTCAATGAGTCGCTGGAGAAGCATCGGGAGGAGATGGGGCTCACGGGTCCGTCGGGTGCTTCCGAGCGTATTCTGGTAACTGCACAATATCATTGGAACGGCTCTTTATATGTAAGAAGAGGGCAGCAAATTGCCCGCAGGCTTAATGGAGATGTCGTAGTCGTTTCCTTTAAAGAGCCGCAAAAAAAACTGTCCAAGGAAGAGCAGGCTTTTAAAGCTTCAATAAAGAAGCTTACCGTTAAAGTAGGGGGCACATTTGAGGAGCTGCCGTTGCAAAGCCGCCGTCGTTTGCCGTCCGCTCTAGTAAGGTACGCGGAGGAGCATCAGGTTACTCGTATCGTTATGGGCCATTCCAAGCAGAGCAGATGGCAGCAGCTGAAACAGGGCTCAATTGTTGACAGCGTGCTGCGCAAGCTCAAGCAGATCGATTTATTTCTTATGGCAGACCGCTCAGAGCAAGAAGGCGAGCGGATTTTGCCTGTTAAGCAAAGAAGTGATTCGCGGAAAGCATTGTTTCGAAGGTTCAGCCCAGATGAGCGCGAGCAGCAAATGGAGTCCATGAGAAGAGGCAGCTTCAATCTGTATATCGGGGCGGCTCCTGGCGTCGGGAAAACGTATCGGATGCTTGCTGAAGCGAACATGATGTATCAGAAAGGTATAGATGTCGTTATTGGCATCGTGGAAACACATGGGCGCGAGGATACATTGAAGCAGATTGGAGATCTGCCGATTATCGCTAGGCAAACGATTCAATATCGAGGTACTCAGCTCGAAGAAATGGATGTTGAAGCGATAGTTAGCAGAAATCCCGATGTTGTGCTGGTGGATGAGTTAGCTCATACGAATGTGCCGGGCAGCTTGAGGAAGAAGCGTTATGAGGATGTCATTTATTTGCTGCAGAAGGGAATATCGGTTGTTTCGACGATGAATGTGCAGCATATTGAAAGCTTGAATGACGCCATTGAGCAGGTTACTGGCGTTCGTGTTAGAGAAACGGTACCCGATGCGATCATAAGGCTGGCAGATCAAGTAGAGCTGATCGACGTGACACCGCAAATGCTGCAGCAGCGTATGAGAGATGGGAAAATATATGCCAAAGCCAAAGTGGAACAAGCGCTTGGTGCTTTTTTCACGACGGGCAATTTAATTGCGCTGCGAGAGCTTGCCCTTCGCGAGCTTGCTGATGATGTGGATGAACGGCTTGAAGCATGGGATCGCAATCAGACGCTGCGTGGAACGCTGCGCCGAAGAGAGGTCATCTTTGTCGGCATCGATATTCTCGCGGACGCAGAGCGTCTTATTCGGCGGGGCTTCCGCATCGCGTATCGCCTGAAGGCGCAGTGGCATGTGCATCATGTGCAGGATGGCGCACCTTGGACAGACGAGGCGATCAATAAGCGTGATCTGTTGATGAAGCTGACCGAGAGGCTTGGTGGAGTATTTGAAATGTCCAAAGCGGAGAGCAGGGAGCATATTGCGGGTACACTTCTAACGGCAGCCAATCGCATCAAAGCAACGCAGCTTATCGTTGGGCAGCCTAGCAGAAAGGCGTGGTATGCAAGCTTTCGCGGCAATATCGTCCGTGAATTGCTGCAAGCCGGACGCCATATGGATATGCTCATTGTGGCAAACCGGATTACGGATAAATGTTAAAAAAAGGGATTATCTAGTCAGCGCTTAAACACCGCTGAGCAGATAATCCCTTTTATGCTGTGTAGGATGGATTAGACTTTGGTTATCGGTTCAATCCAGTCTTGAGACCACACTTGTATTTCACGGATAATCGGCTCAAGAGCAAGGCCTTTTTCCGTTAATGAATATTCTATGCGTACAGGTATTTCAGGGTAAACATGTCTATCGACAATACCTTCATTCTCAAGCTCTTTGAAACGTTCTGACAGCAATCTGCCGCTGATCGGAAGGGCGGACTGAACGGCGCAGAAGCGCTGCGGGCCGGACAAAAGCTGGAATATGATAAGGCCGGTCCAACGCTTGCTTATAAGCTCCATTCCCTTCTGAAAACGGGGACAAAGGTTAGATTGATCCATGCGCATCACCTCTTTTTACTTCTAATAAGTATAACTCCAATATCTTATTTATACAAGCACACTTGGATATTGTTAATTACTTGACTATCTTTAGTTATAAAATTATAATTAGTTACAAATAGTAAGTGAATTTAAGGAGGTACCGCAATGAATCCTTTATTTCTAGCGCATGGATCACCGATGCTCGCTGTCGAGCAAAATGAATATAGCGAATTTCTGAAACAAACAGGCGCGAGTCTAAAGCCGGATGCGATCGTTATTTTCACGGCGCATTGGGAGACGGACATCGTTACGATTTCATCCAAGGATGATGAATATGAAACGATTTATGACTTTTATGGTTTTCCTGATGAGCTTTATCAGATCAAATATGCTGCTAAAGGCTCAGTAAGAGTCGCTGAGCATGTTGGCCATTTGCTGAGCGAAAATAATATTCAGGTAGCATATGATAATGAAAGAGGACTGGATCATGGCTCATGGACGATGCTGAAGCATATGTTCCCGAAGGCAGATATTCCTGTCGTGCAGATTTCTGTAAATCCATATCGTGCTCCGGAGGAGCAGTTCCGAATTGGCGAGGCGCTGCGAAGCTTAAGCTCACAAAATATTTTGCTCATAGGCAGCGGCGTGACCGTTCATAATCTTCGTGCTGTAAACTGGGGACAGAAGGAGCCGGAGAGCTGGGCTGTACAGTTTGATGATTGGCTAATAGAAAAAATGAATAAGCACGATACAAATTCGCTATTTCAGTATGAACAGCTTGCTCCACATGCTAAAATGGCAGTACCCCGTGCAGAACATTTTGTTCCATTATATATAGCTTTAGGAAGCGGCAGCCCAGAGTCAGCTCCAAAGGTCATTTATCGAAGCTATGAATTTGGTACGCTAAGCTACTTATGCATGCAATTTTAATTGCGTATACTTTTAGAGAAGGTGAACTAGCATGATTAAACCTAATATAGCAGCACTTATTAAAAACAAACTAAAACGAACGCAAAGCGGCAATGATGACATTTATGTGATCGGTCCTGTGAAGCTTCCCGTCGACCTTGACGGAGAAACTAAGATTTTTCATTGGTATAGCTGGCTCCGCAAAGAAGCAGGCGAGGAGCTGTCTCCCGAGCAGCTCGTTGATGATTTAAATCGTTTCTCTTATGCGGATCTGCAGCAATCAAGCGTTCTCGTATATGGCGATTTTGAAAATAATGAAGACGCGCTAATTCGGATGCACAGCATCTGTCATACAGGCGATATCTTCGGAAGCGCAAGATGTGATTGCGGCTTTCAGTTAAAGCAATCGATGCGGATCATAATAGAGCACGGCACGGGGGCGCTCTTTTATTTAGCCAATCATGAGGGCCGTGGAATCGGTTTGTTCAGTAAAGCGATTGCCTACTTGCTTCAAGAGGATGGGCTCGATACGGTTGATGCGAATACAGAGCTTGGTTTCGCAGATGATTCACGCGATTATAGTGATGCAATTGCTGTACTGAAGCTGCTGCGTAAGCACCCGGTATCGATCATTACCAACAATCCGCGGAAAGTGGATGCACTGCGCAAATCGGGTATGAACGTGGCGGGAAGAGTCCCATTATGGGGCAATTCCTCTACTTATAATGAAAAATATATCCAAACAAAAATGAAGCGATCGGGTCATTATGGACAAGAGCCTCATACGCTTGTTAAATAATTTATTTGTGAAAGCAGCCAAAGAAGCCGGTTYCTACGTTAATTCGTTGAGACGGCTTTTTTGTCTGAACATTGGTCATAATAGTCAAAGTAGATGTCCTATCGCTGACCTAGAAGGTGTTTGCAGAGTAGACAAAACTGCTTCTAAATTAACCATAAAACGACAAAATTATTTTGCGTTCCTCTTTCTTTTCAAGTATGATGAGATAAAATGAACTCATGTTCACATCAAAGGAGTAACAAAGCATGCAATCAAAAACAAGCCACTGTAAAATTGTTGACTGCACGATCCGTGATGGCGGACTCGTAAATAATTGGGATTTTAGTGTCGAGTTCGTTCAGCATTTGTACCAAAGCTTGAACGAAGCCGGCGTCGATTATATGGAAATCGGCTACAAAAACTCTCCAAAACTGCTTAAGGGTGCTGAAAGTGCAGGACCTTGGCGTTTTCTAAATGATGATTTCTTGAAAAAAGTCATCCCTAACAAAGGAAATACGAAGCTTTCCGCACTTGTTGATATCGGTCGAGTTGACGAGAACGACATTTTGCCGCGCAGCGAGAGCTTGCTTGATCTGATTCGCGTTGCTTGCTACATCCAAGATGTAGATAAAGCGCTTGAGCTGGTTAAAGTATTCCATGATCGCGGATATGAAACGACAATTAACATTATGGCTCTCTCTAACGTAATGGAGAACCAGCTTATTGAAGCTTTCCAGCTTATCAATGAGAGCGTTGTTGACGTTGTTTACGTCGTTGACTCCTACGGCAGCTTGAAGCCAAGCGATATGAGCTACCTCGTTGACAAGTTCCGTCAGCATTTGCCTAACAAACGTCTAGGCGTTCACGCACACAACAATTTGCAGCTTGCATTTGCTAACACGCTGCTAGCAGCAGAACATGGCGTTGAGCTGCTTGATGCATCTGTTTATGGCATGGGCCGCGCAGCGGGCAACTGCAACACGGAGCTATTGGTATCTGAGCTTCAAAACACGAAATATAACATCCGTCCTGTCCTTGATATGATCGAGAAGTATATGGTTCCGCTTCGCGAGAAGGAAGAATGGGGTTACATCATTCCTTACATGATTACAGGTATTTTGGATGAGCATCCACGTTCCGCTATGGCGCTTCGTGATTCTGCAGACAAAGATAAAGGCGTAGAGTTTTATGATCGCCTTACAACGCCTGAAATTGCTCACGGCAAATAATAATAAATCAAAAGAAGCTAAGGCAAGTCATTAACATGACTTATCTTAGCTTCTTTTTTTGTGTGCATTATGTTTCAAGCAGCTCGCCATCGCCCCGAACAGCAGCAGCTTGATGAGGCTCATTCGGATGAAAATAGCCTTTGCCTCGGAAGGTTTGCCCACTGCTGGCGACAGCAGTAAGCTCAATTCCGATATCCTCATTTCTGCCAAACCATGCTAATAGCTCACGATCGCCAACGCCATTTATATCCACGTACCATAATCGATCCCCATACTCCGTAACTCGAACGAGCTCAGCGGAAGTAAAAGAAAGCTGAATCGTCTTTTGCTGATATGTCATTTCAAATGCGATTAATTCGAATGTTTCCAAGGTGAAGTCCTCCTGAATAATTGCTTCATGCAGCCGATCATGGGACTCGCAGCATGTCTGTTAACGATTGTAATGTTACTGGCTTATTAATGCAACATTACACTTCCAATAATCGTCAGATTAGGAAACGTAAATATAAATAAAAAGGGGCTGAAGGAATGAAAGCGGGTCATTCTCTCAACAAGGATGTTAGACAAAGAAAAAGATTGGGCTGGATTACCGTTGTTTTGCTCTCCCTGTTTCTTGTATTAAGCGCGTGCTCTTCCTCTAAGAATGATGCCTCGAACAGTGGTAACCGAGACATGGAATACAAAAGCAGTTCGGAGAGTGTAGCTCCGAGCAAAGGAGAAGCTACTACAAGTGGTGAGGATCGAAAATCCATTAGTGTGGAGCCTCTAAGACAAAAAGAGGGGGRCAAACGCGGGTATTCAAATCCAGACAAAATAGAGCAGGCCGGGCAACTAACTGCTGGCGAATGGGATGATATAGCTGCTTGGGATCGCTTTGGCAATTTACTCAACTCGCAAGAAGGGGATAGCAGCAAGCGGGTATGGCAGTTTTGGAATTTTAACCGCCTTGAGGTTATCGTCACAGCTGGAGGCAAAGCATTGTCAGATGCACAGGTAGAACTATACGCAGGCAAGAAGACGATATGGAAGGCGCGTACAAACACGGAGGGCAGAGCCTATGTGTATGCAGGTTTATTTGAAAGTGATACGGCGAACTTAGGCCGTTATACTGTTAAAGTGCAATCGGGTCAAGAAAGCAAGACGACGCAGGAGATCGACATCCCACAGCAAGGCAGCATTAAAGTTGATTTAAGTAAAAGTACAGCGCTGTCAGATCAGGTAGACATCATGTTTGTTGTGGATACGACAGGCTCCATGGAAGATGAGCTAAATTATTTGGAAGCGGAGCTTAAGGATGTTGTGAAGCGAGTGTCCGATGAGCATGCAAATCAGCTTGGTATTCGTATTAGCGCAAACTTTTACAAAGATAAGCATGATGATTATATCGTCAAGCCGTATCCATTCACTACGGACATAAATAAAGTGATAGATCAATTTAACAAACAAAAGGCGGATGGGGGCGGAGATTATCCCGAGGCTGTTGATCAGGCGCTGCGCGATGCGCTTCATGAGCATGAGTGGAGCAAGGATGCTAGAGCGCGTCTGCTGTTTCTCGTTCTAGACGCACCGCCTCATGATGAACCACAGGTTATCGACGAGATAAAGCAGCTTACAGAGGATGCGGCAGAGCAAGGGGTTAGAATTATACCTGTAGCTTCTAGCGGAGTGAGTGCAGAGACGGAATATTTGATGCGTTTCATGGCAACAGCGACGGGCGGCACGTATTTGTTTTTAACCGATGACAGCGGTATTGGCAGTGATCACCTAGAGCCAGCAGTAGGCGAATATGAGGTTAAGCTGCTCAATGATTTGCTTGTTGAAGTCATTAATCGTTATGTTCAGCAGTAGTTTTCTTCATTATAAAAAGGGCAATTCCTCGGCAGCCAAAGCTGGTTGAGGGATTGCCCTTTATTTGAATCTGTAAAGTCACATTTATGACTAAGAAGCTCTTAAAGGAGCATGCAGATACCTAGTCAGGAAGGCATGTTAATAAAGCTTGCCTTGACGATACAGCACGGTTGACAGCTTCATAACCGCATGATTATAACAATTTTGACGCAGCGGGAAAGGGTCGCCGAAGAAAGCGGGCAGAATGCCGTTTAACGTTGTTTGCATTTTCTCATACAACATCTTATACACCTGTTCCTCGGTGAAAAATTGTGTTTCTCTCCCTTGCAGCCATTCGAAATAGGAGACGATAACACCGCCGGCGTTTGCAAGAATGTCGGGAATAATGATGGTGCCCTTTGCAGTCAGCACCTCATCAGCCTCGCCAGTGACAGGGGCATTCGCACCTTCCACAATGATGCGGGCTTTTACTTGATCGACGTTGTCCTTGCGAACTTGCTCCTCAAGTGCAGCAAGAATAAGCACATCTACATCTAAATAAAGGACTTCTTCGCGGCCAAGAATTTGGGCTTTCATATCAAGCTCAGACAGCGCGGCTTCGTCCGAAGGCAAATCACCTTGGTGAAGCGATGCGTATTCAAGCAATGAAGGGACAGAGAGACCATCTGGATTGTATAACGTGACGTTGCGATCACTTACAGCTATTACTTTATTGTTTAAATAAGAGCATTTATATGCTTCCATTGCAGCGACTGAACCAACGTTGCCGAAGCCTTGAACGGCGATCGACAGCGGCTTGTCCGCATGCGCTAACGCGGTTTGCACAAACGGGTTTGTGCTGCCAGCTAGCCAGCTGCTTTGCTCTTTAAGAAAATCATAAAGCATGTAACGGAAAGTGAAATAAACGCCTTTTCCGGTAGCTTCTCTGCGGCCTAAAGACCCGCCGTTAATGACGCTTTTGCCGGTGAAGCTGCCGAGGTAAGGATGACC
>NZ_JBFTSN010000254.1:0-9318 GCF_056400045.1 Paenibacillus sp. 01L418 | reverse complement strand
TCCATGTAATGGGTAGTAAGGATGGTTGTTTTGCCTAGCTCCTTCAGCTTAAGAATAATGTCCCATATATTCCGTCTTGCCTGCGGATCTAGTCCTGTTGTAGGCTCATCTAAAAAAATGATCGTAGGGTCATTGATCATGGCGAGTCCGATGGCAAGCCRTTGTTTCTGCCCGCCGGAGAGCTTCCTAACCTGCTTGCTGCGCTGATCAGTGAGATTAATCATTTCGAGCACTTCCGCTGCTGGCCGGGATTTTGGATAAAAGGTAGCGAACAAATCTAAATTTTCTTCTACCGTCAATAAATCGAACAAAGCGCTGGATTGAGGCTGAACACCGATGGACACCTTGATTTGTTCACTGTTTTTCGTCCAATTTAGAGGACCAAATTCGATTTGGCCGGAATCAGGATTTTGCAGCCCCTCAATCATTTCAAGCGTAGTCGTTTTTCCTGCGCCGTTTGGACCGATGATGGTGAACACTTCTCCCGCCTCGACGGTGAAGCTAATGCCGGCTACAGCGCTGACTGATCCAAAGCTCTTTTGTAAATTACGCACTTCTAATACGGGCATTATGTAACCTCCTTTAGTTTTTGTGAAGCAAAAACTGACTTCGAAAGCATACGCTTTGTTTTTGTGAAGCAAAACTCACTTCGAAAGTACGCTTTGTTTTTGTGGAGCAAAAACTGACTTCGAAAGCATACGCTTTGTTTTTGTGAAGCAAAACTCACTTCGAAAGCATACGCTTTGTTTTTGTAATGTAAGGTTTCCGATTTGATTGATCTGCTACAATAATTTTAACCGTATCCATTTTATGAGAGTACCGTCTTAAGCATGCTTCGGACTCGGTCTTAAGGCGGAGGCTGGAATGGTTTGGAGGTTTTGAAAACGATCAGCGTGTTGAATCTCCTGCCGAAGCTAGAGGAACATCGAGCAATTGCAAGGCTAGTTTTACACTTGGATGGTCGCGATTGTCTGTTAAATAGAGAGCATAGGCCCTCGTAACTGGAAAAGGCAATTCGCAGCGCAGTTCATATAAACGGTGATCATCTAGAAAAGGCAGTGCAATAGATCGGGGAAGGAAGCCAAATCCTGCTCCTTGCAAAAGCAATGTGAGCATTATGGTGGAGTGGTCGGTTTCAAAAGTAGGCAGATAACCTTCCCCAACGATTGAGCGAAACCAATCTGGAAACGGATATCCCCACTCGATGTGACAATATTGTCCCGAGAAGAAGTCTGTTTTCGTAAACAAGTTAGAACTATTTTGAGAAGAAACAAGAATAATTTCGTCCTCAAATAGGAAATGTTTAGTAACATTAGGGCGATCAAGAGGGTCGTATCGAATAGCTACTTGTACAACGCCATCGAGTAAAAGATCACGAATCATGTAGCTGGAATCGATGTAGCTCAGAAATTTAATAGCCACCTTCGGGTGTGCTTGCCTAAACGAAACAATGTGCTGCAAATAATAGTAATGCCAAACAGAACCAGGTCCGCTCATGACGATATAGTTTTCTAATCCTTCGGATAACGTTACCTTGCTTTCTTCAAACAGCAGCAGCATCCTCTCGGCATAAGGGAGGAAATGGATGCCTGCCTGCGTTAAGCTTACATTCCGATTATCACGTAGAAACAGCGGTTTTCCGACGGACTGTTCCAGCGCTTTTATTCTTGCAGTAACAGCAGATTGCGAGATATGCAAATACTCTGCAGCCCTTGTGAAATTGCGAATTTTGCACACGGATAAGAAAGCCTCTAACTGTGGAATATCCATAGCTGCACCTCAACTAATTTGAAATATGAATCATTATAATCAAATAAATTCGTTATACAAATTATACTTCGATCATTACTATTAAACTATACTTATGGTTTGGAGGAGATTTGAATGGCTGGTGATGTGATGATTGAACAAATACAATCCATTGAAGAGCATGTTAACGGGCTGGCGGATCTGTTGGTACAGGTCGTTGAAGATGGTGCGTCAATTGGCTTTTTACCCCCAATGAAGCTTTCTGATGCTGTAATGTACTGGGAGGCTGTGTTAAGTCCAGAGGTGATTTTATACGTTGCCAAAATCGATGATCGAATCGTTGGGAGCGTGCAGCTGCATCTATGTACGAAGCAAAATGGCAGACACAGAGGGGAAATTGCAAAATTAATGACCCATCCAAACTATCGTCTTAGAGGAATTGGCCGTTTACTCATGCAAAAGGCAGAGGAACGAGCAAGGCACGAAGGCAGAACATTGTTAGTTCTCGATACGAGGGAGGATGATCCTTCGAATATCCTGTATACTTCATTAGAGTACATTGAAGCCGGACGCATTCCTGGCTATGCACGATCGGCAGACGGTAAATTAGATGCGACGGTTTTCTATTACAAAATGTTGAATTAATTGATCTGTTAGACCAGGCAGCCTTCCAGAATAGATATCATCACATAAATTCATATGGTACAATATGGATATTGTATCTGCGGAGGAGTTGATCTATTTTGGCAGTTAGAAAACCTTTTGGATATGGATCACTTTCTATGCTCTTTTTACTTTCGGGGTTTTTAATAAATTATAATTTTGGGAATGGTTTTATTTTGACTCATTATCTCTTTAACCTAATGGGTCTAGCTATACATTCAAACGGCACAGATGGTTTCAACTATCCCTTTTTAGCTTCCATGCCGTTTTGGTTAGCGACAATATTAGTTTCGAAAAGAAATATTCATGATTTTGGAGCAGTCGTCAGCAAAAGAATTGGTGAACTCCTGCTTGCTATAAGCGTGGTAGTTACAATCATTTTTTTAATACTGCCAATATGGATTGAATTCTAATAAAATAAAGAACAAGGAGCAGTTTGCCGCATGGCAGGCTGCTCTTATTTCATGCAGCCATATAAAAAAATGTTCTTATAAGATATTTTTGAATGGTCGTTCGTGTTTTATATAGGAGGTGAATAAATGGACAACCAATCTTTAAGTCGTACCCATAGTGAGTTTTCTGAAATGTATGAGCGGAATATCGATATGGTGTACAGATTATGTTTCATCCTATTGAAAAATACGATGGATGCGGATGACGCTGTTCAGTCTGTATTTTTAAAGCTATTCAAGCACAACAAAACCTTTAATGACCGCGAGCATGAAAAAGCATGGCTTATTGTGACGGCCCAAAATACCTGTAAAGACGTATTAAAAAGCTGGTGGAGATCTCGCCGGGTTGATGTAGACGTTTTGCCGGAAAAAACATACTGGGAAAACAATGAGCAGCAGAGGGATATACTCGAGAAATTGCTGCGGCTTCCTGAAAAATACAGAACGGTGTTATATCTCTACTATGTGGAGGATTATTCTGTAAAAGAAATATCAAAACTACTAGATCGAAAAGAGAGCACGCTGCAAACACAATTATCAAAAGGACGAACACGCCTGAAGGCTGATTTGGGAGGGATATATGTTGACGGAAAACCAGTTCAAGGGCATATTTGAAACCATAAAGCCTAATAAGGAACATAAGGACAAACTATTGCACGATATGATTGTAAAAATTGAATCGGAAACCGTGGATAAAAGGATACCAACATCATGGAGACATGTAAGATCAGCGATGCTGGCAGCAGCGGTTATGATTTGTTTGCTAACGACAACTGCTTTTGCAGCAAGCTATATGGGCCTCGATATGAAATTTTTAAACTTTCTGAACCCGGCGAATGACGAACAGGAGCTGTATTTGGAAAACGGCGCTCAATTGGTCAACAAAAAAGCGGTAAACGAGAATGGAACAATTGAAGTTAAACAGATTATCGGAGACAGCAATTTGATATATGTTCTTTTGGACTTCACCGCGCCGGAAGGTACCGTTCTAGATGCCAAAAGGTATCGTTTTGTGACACATTTAAGTTTTGACCATATGAGTACCAATAGCTCCTCAACCGGTTACACTTTATTGGACGATGAGAATCCAAGCGATAATAAAATCAGTCTAATGATGAGTTATTTAACGAAGAAAAGAACAATCGCAGGAAGTCCTGTTACTTTGATGCTTAGTCATTTAGAGGCGGCAGATGTTTATCCCGATATATTTGAAAAAGTAAATCCAGGTTCATGGAAAATTAAATTCAATTTGGACTATAAGGATATGTCAACAACGTATCAGATTGATCAGGGCATATCATTATATAACTACGAAGCAACACTATCATCCATTTCTATCT
Source organism: Paenibacillus sp. 01L418 (assembly GCF_056400045.1). Taxonomy (NCBI): domain Bacteria; kingdom Bacillati; phylum Bacillota; class Bacilli; order Caryophanales; family Paenibacillaceae; genus Paenibacillus; species Paenibacillus sp. 01L418. The sequence continues at coordinate 5,114 of NZ_JBFTSN010000254.1, read as the reverse complement.
CGCCCATTTCCGTTACAATAAAAGTAGACAGTGCGCATACCAAAGAGATTTCTGAGGCAGCGAGCCGCTCCTCGCGGGAAATAGGGTTAAACGAGTATGCGGATCATTATCCGATCACCATACATTACAAAGATGGAACATCGGAGACAACGGCTGTTTTTAAGGGGATGCCCTCAGGGGATCTTATAACTAACACCATAACGATTGTGAAGCCATTTACCCCCATTATTAATGATAAAGAAATAAAAGCTGTCGAATTTTTTGATAAGGTCATTCCGATGGACTAATTCGATTCTTGTGCGATTTGAGGAACTGCAGGTATGCAGTTCCTCTTTTCTTTGTTGATGGTATGGATTGGTTACAGAAGAAGCTGTTAACCTGCATTGTATTGACAAGAAATATAAATAAAATTATTCTGAATATATATTAATTTATATGTATAAAAATACAATGTGAAACGAGGGCATCAACTTGAATCATCTATATAAAGAGTTTCTAATTAGTGATGACAAGTCACTTATTGATATGGATACCGTTTGCAAATTTTTATCAAGGAGTTATTGGGCAAACCAAAGGCCAGCGGAAACGATTCATAAATCCATTCAAAATTCAGTTAGTTTTGGTATCTACGATAATAAAAGGCAGGTTGGATTCGCTCGAATTGTAACGGATTGGGCAACGATTTATTATTTGTGTGATGTTTTTATTGACGAAGAATACAGAGGCAGAGGGCTCGGAAAGAAGTTAGTTGAATTCATTACCAAAGAATTCGATGGGATTGGCGGCATACTGCGAACGCATGATGCTCATGAATTGTATGAACAGTATGGATTTAAAAAAGATACTGAACGATTCATGAATCGCCTATTGAAAAGATAGTTTAGGGGTGAACAAACCAAAGGCAGTCTAAGACATGATTTGATGTCCTAGTCTGCCTTTGTTATTTGAATCAGCTCTGCTCACTAGAATAAACAATTAATCCGATTTTACAGTCGCGTGAATAGCAATGCCGGAAGCGTCATGTACAACGAACGCGTTTCCTTGCTCTGCAGCTTCAACACCGTCGCTGCGCAGATGCTCGAGCCAAGCTTCACGAGAAGTTGAAGTTGGGAAAACAATCGTATAATAAGATAAGCCAACCGTATTGGCAGACGGCAAGGTAGCACCTGCGCCTGCCCAAATGTTCATGCCGATATGGTGATGGTATCCGCCAGCCGAGACGAATACAGCAGCCATTTGCGCATAATCGCCAACAACATCAAAGCCTAGCTTGCCTTCATAAAACGCGCGCGACTTCCTAAGGTCGCCTACGTGAAGATGGATATGTCCAATAACGGTTCCTTGCGGGAGACCGCTCCATTCTAAACCATCACTCTGAGCAAGCAGATCTTCCCAATCAAGCGGGTCTGTTGCCATCACATAATTGCCCTCGGCATCTCGCTTCCACTCTTCACGCGGACGATCCGCGTAAATTTCGATGCCGTTATGATCCGGATCTGAAATATAAAGCGCCTCGCTTACCAAGTGGTCGGCCTGCCCAATATGAATGCCGCTTGTGATCAAGTTGCGGAGCGCAAGCGATAAGGAGCGACGATTCGGCAGCAGAATTGCAAAATGGTACAAACCAGCATGAGAGCGTTTTTGCGGCACAACGGCATTCGGCACTTCCTCTAGAACGAGCAGCGTATGTTTCCCATCAGCAGTGAACGTTGCAACACGATGTGTTTCATCATGCTGCAAAACCTTTAGCCCGACAACTTCCGTATAAAAAAGGATTGAACGCTCGAGATTGCTTACCTTAAGCTTTACTTCTCCCAGTGAAATTTGTTCATCCAAAAATGTCGACATGATTAATCCTCCTTGAAGTATATATGGTTGTGATACTTGATTGCTTTAAATAAACTGCACCTAAAGCATAGTCCTTTACGTCTATATCATGTACAATATTGGAAAATGTAACCAACAAGCATTAAGGCTGCTATAAGCTCAAATCGTATGAAGTAGGTTTATAATAGCATATGAAGTATAAAAATTAAAGCAGCTTATTAAAAGTAATCAACTTATAGTATTTTAATCAAAAGGAGGTTGAAATGAGAAAAATATTACGAAGGGTAGAATGGGTGCTGCTTATTGTTATTGGAGGGTTTTCGCTGCTTTTTGCGCTTCCTTCAATTGATTTGTTTGATCATAATGCTGAGCTGAGCGAGGCTAAGAAGAAAGGTTTTTATTATAAGGTGGATGCAGATAAGCAAACCTATTTCAACAAAGAGATAAGTATTGACGGCGTTGTTTATGGGGAAGGGAAGCTGACTGTTTATTTATCTTCAAAACGTTTTTTTTCGGTGCCGCAACTGCCTAATACCATTCAAATAAAAACAGATGCCAATGAGGTGCTTCAGTATCAATCTTCAGGTGCATCCATGCGGCTTTACCGATCAAATGGTCAATTTACGTTTACTAACGTGCCGCCTAATCTGAAAAGCGTCACTGTATTTAATGAAGCTTATGGCGAGTCCTTTTCCTTTTATATTCCACTTGAGGGGGGGAAGGCAGACTAATGCAGACAACTACAAAAATAATTTTCGGACACTTGATCCGTTGGTTATTGATTCTTCTGGCTTGCTCCATCATCTATTCTGCGCTTTTCGCACAAAGCTCTATTCGTGTGGAGAAAGTAGCACAGCATGCACTGGATATGATGGAGTCTCCTTACGCTCCTATTTCCTTAAAATCAAAGACAGGCCAAGGCTATGAGCTATTGCTAATCGTTGATCATAAACATGAGCTCCAACATCAATTGTTCGTGAAACGTTCGCTTGGATTTTTCTGGAGCTCACGCGGCGGTGGATTTGGAATGAAGCTGGACCCGCAAATCATACTCAGCTKTCGAATAGGTATGTCTACTTTTGGCAAGTATCGACATTATTATGCTGTTGGTCAACTGAATGATCCGAATATAAGCAGGGTGCAAATTGCATGGTGGGATGGATATGAGCAGGATGCGCTTATGAAAGACGGGGTATATCTTGCTGGGCGTTCTATTCGCAGCTCTACTAAAGAGCAGTCGGCTTCCAGGATGAATAAAGTGTATGCCTATGATGCAAACGGGCAATTATTATATGAGCTAAATGATGAGCAGCGGGAGATTAAAGCGGATGCGAAATCAGAAACGGAAATGAAGGAAGCAATTTAATAGAAGAGCCGTCCGCGCTTTCTTTGGAAGCGATCGAACGGCTCTTTTTTTTATTATCCTTGAATACTTGGCTGTATTGGAGAAGCAGGCTGTTTCTTCTTAGTTGGAAGCGGACCAAACAGCAGCCAGTGCCATTTGAATGGTGCGCTGAGTGCCATGATAGCCCAAGGAATAACGAGTGCGAGCAGGAAGCCGCCGGCCACCCAAACATGGAACAGAATCGGAGAGCCGCTGGCATTCGTCTGGCGGTATAGATACAGAATTAAGGGATGTACCAAATATATGCCAAAGGATGTGGCACCGATATGTATAAGAGCTTTGACGACCATCTTGTTCCATGATGTATAAATCCAGAAGGAAACTTGAAGCAGCACAATAGCAGCCGTAACGCAACGCACCTCATCTATCAGTTCTAATAGACTTGTGTTTATAACAGATAGCCCAGTTAACCGTTTCTCGTAATAAAAGTAGACCATAGTCATATTTGACGATAAGAATAGTGCCCACAGCACAAGCGATGCTGCAATTTTTGCCGGCGTAGCATTTTTTCTTGTGAGATTAATCCATTCAGCGAATTTCTCATAATAAATACCGATAAATGCACCTGCCGTAAAATAAAGCATATACGTAAACGCATAGCTGCCGGGGCTAACCACATGATATTCCCGGACGATGATAAAAATAAATAACCATTGCACCAGCAAACCGATCCAGACGATATGCCGGCTGGATTTTCGAAACCGATTAACGGCGTACAGCATTAGTGGTGATATTGCATAAAATTGAATAATAATAACGACAAAATAAAGATGGACATAGCTTTTTCCAAAGATAAGCATTTTGAGAAATTTAGTCGTTGTAAAGTAACCAATAAAGGTCTGCAGGTCACTAAATCCGTAAGCTGCCAGTCTCGTAAAGGCGAAATAGAGGAACGAAAATAATATAAAAGGAATCAATACTTTAGATATTCGTTTTTTGTAAAACTGCCCAATTGCTGTTGCTGTGAAGGGTTTATTGTAGTAGTTGTAAAAAAGGACGAAGCCGCTTAGAAAGATGAAGACAGGCACTGCGAATTTGGTAAATGTGTTTAGAAAGACATAAAGAGGATATAGCGTAGCCTTGTGATCGTAGTTAGCTACGACCGCTGATGTTGCGTGAATCATGATGACCGCTAAAATACCGAATGCTCTAAAAATGTCTAGCGCAGGTAAATATGGTCTTTTTGCTAATTGTGCCATTAAAATCCCCTTATTTTTATAAGATACTAGCTTGTGTTAAGAGGCTATGAGGAAACCTCTATTCGTTATTATAAGGTTAGTCCCAGTTTCAGCCAATACTTTTATTTTTGCATCGGATTACAGAAGAAAGAGCCTCTTCCTAACGCTGAAAGAGGCTTTTTGTGCTTTGGTTTACAGCCATCAGGTTTAACAGATATAATCATTAAAATATTAATTAGTAATTATATTAATTAAATAACGTTTATGTTATTATACTCTTGTGAAATGAAATAGATTTGTGTATTTACTGTCTTTTCTCGTATGAATTCATATGATAGTTAGGTTATTTTTGATTCTAAAATAAAGATGACGGGTGATCTTACATGAAACGTAATGACGGTAATGAATTTATTAATGATAGTTTAATCGCGCAATACAAGTTTGATCTTGCTGAACATATCGGCAAGGACAGCTCAGGGAATAGAAATGACGGGTCGGCATCAGGTGCTTCCATTCAAACCGTAGGAGGCAAGACTGCAGTCATGCTTTCAGGGGGACGCAACGGCACATCCTATGTGAAGCTGCCTGTGGATCTCCTGAAGGATGTTAGTGATTTGACCGGTATTACCATTTCAACTTGGGTATATGCGGGAAAAGGCTCAAGCGTATGGGAAAGAATTTTTGATTTCGGCAAGGGGCAGACA
>NZ_JBFTSN010000253.1:0-9344 GCF_056400045.1 Paenibacillus sp. 01L418 | reverse complement strand
AAAGACCCCTTTGGGGTCTTTCCTTTTTATAAGGAATAGCAAGCAGAAGCAGCTTTTACATATCATGCTAATATTTCTCCGCGAGAAGTGCTGAAGCCGCCAAAATAAAGGCTTCAGCCTTTTATGCTTTGATTGCGCGAGAAACAAAAACGTTGTAAAATATTCTTTATAATTGCAGTTGTACTGGAAGGAGTTATACAATGACCGAATTACAGTTGAAAGTGCTTGAACTGCTTCAGGAGGATGCGCGCAGAGATGCAGATTTGATCGCAACCATGTTAGCCGTAACAACCGAGGAAGTAAAGCAAGCCATCGCCGAGCTAGAGAAAGACCATATTATCGTGAAGTATGCGACAGTCGTAAACTGGAGCAAGATTGACGACCAGAAGGTAACTGCACTTATTGAGGTACAAATTACACCAGAACGCGGTCGCGGTTTCGAAGGAATCGCTGAGCGCATTTATTTATATCCAGAAGTAAAATCCGTCTACCTGATGTCGGGAGCATACGATTTGCTCGTTGAGGTTGAAGGAAAAACGTTGAAAGAGGTCGCCTCTTTTGTATCGAATAAACTATCGCCTATTGACGCAGTATTATCGACAAAAACATTTTTTATTTTGAAAAAATACAAACAAGACGGCATTATCTTCGAGGAGCATGAAGGTGATCATCGGTTGATGGTTTCGCCGTGAAAAAAGGGTGATGGCAATGATTAAAGATGAAGAGAAACAACCCTCCACACCTTTGCAGCGTCAATCGATGGCTGATTATTTGTCACCGCTCGTTCGGGGCATCAAACCGTCGGGAATCCGTCGGTTTTTTGATTTGGTCAGTACGCGCAAGGATGTTATTACATTAGGAGTAGGGGAACCCGACTTTGTGACGCCATGGCATGTTCGGGAAGCTGCTGTATATGCGCTTGAAATGGGGAAAACGCAATACACGTCAAATGCGGGAATGCCAGAGCTGCGGGAAGCAATCGGGCAGTACTTAAACGATCAATTTGCCGTGCCTTACAACCCTGCGGACGAAATATTAGTAACCGTTGGCGGCAGTGAAGCCATCGATCTTGCACTTCGTGCGTTTATTGCGCCTGGCGATGAAATTTTGATTCCTGAGCCATGTTATATTTCCTATTCACCAATAACCGCGCTTACCGGAGGAAAACCTGTCGGTATTGAAACGTTTGCCAAGGATGAATTTAAGCTGAAGGCTGAGTCGCTTCAAGCCGTTATAACGCCAAAATCAAAAGTACTTATTTTATGTTATCCAAGCAACCCTACTGGCGGCACTATGACCTATGAGGACTGGCTGCCTATTGCAAAGCTAGTGGAAGAGAATGATCTTATTGTTATTTCCGATGAGATTTATGCGGAGCTTACTTATGGCTCGAAGCATGTAAGCTTTGCTGCAATGCCAGGGATGAAGGATCGTACCATTCTTGTGAGCGGCTTCTCGAAAGCTTTCGCGATGACAGGCTGGCGGATGGGTTATGCTTGCGGCCATCCTGATCTTATTGCAGCTATGTTAAAAATTCATCAGTATACAGTGATGTGCGCGCCGATTATGGCACAGTATGCAGCACTTGAAGCACTTCAACATGGCTTAGAAGAGAAGGACCGCATGGTGGAGGCTTATAATCAGCGCCGGCGTCTTGTCGTAAAAGGATTCAGGGAAATCGGACTCGATTGCCATGAGCCGCAGGGTGCATTTTATGCATTCCCATCGATCGTATCGACTGGCTTATCAAGTGAGGAGTTTGCGCAGCGTCTGCTCGACGAAGCGAATGTTGCAGCTGTTCCGGGAGATGTATTCGGTCTCGGAGGCGAAGGCCATCTTCGCTGCTCCTATGCAACTTCTGTCACGAATCTGACTGAAGCGCTTGATCGAATAGGCGGCTTTGTACATCGCTTGAAGCAAGAAGGCTAATTTAGCGCCTTTAATAAACAGCAGGTCAGGAGCTTATCCGACCTGCTGTTTGCATGAATAGAGAGTAATGGATGAAAAAAGGAGGCAAGGCCGATGAAACTATACACAAGAACGGGCGATAGCGGTCAGACATCTTTAATTGGCGGCCGCGTGCGCAAGGATGATGTTCGTGTTGAGGCATATGGTACCATTGACGAATTGAATTGTTTTGTAGGGCAGGCAGCGGCGGAAGCTGCCAAACACGAAGAGCTGGCAGAAATGGCAGCTTGGCTCGTTGATATTCAGCAGGAATTGTTTGACTGCGGCTCAGATCTTGCTTACGCCGTTGAAGGCGCGCCTCTAAAAATATCAGCAGAGCCGTCTAAACGTCTGGAAGAATGGATTGACCAATATACAGCAGAGGCGCCGGAAATCACGAGGTTTATTTTGCCGGGAGGAAGCTCTGTTTCTGCAGTTCTGCATGTATGCCGAACGGTATGCCGTCGGGCAGAGCGCCGCGTTGTAACGCTTGCAGCGGAGCATCCGATTAATGCCGATGTACAAACGTATTTGAATCGATTGTCCGATTTTTTCTTCGCCGCTGCTAGAGTTGCAAATGCGAAGCTTGGCGTATCAGATACGGAATATGTACGCAGCGCAGAAGTATTTCGGAAGCCTAAAAAATGATGGATAGACTTGAATTATTATATTATCGGCCGTTGGTGGCTGCGGTTAGTGAGGCAGAGCATGGAATGACCGTCCGGCGGGTGCTGGAGCGTCAACTGGGCGTATCACGCAAGCTGCTCTCGCAAGTAAAGCAAACGGAGCATGGACTGACTGTTAACGAGATTCGTGCCTATACAACAGCTCCCGTTGCAGCGGGCGATATCATTCGCGTACGCATGGAGAGGGAAATTTCCGGAGATATTTTGCCGCAACCTATTCCGGTACAGATCGTATTCGAGGATGAGGATCTGCTTATCGTAAATAAACCAGCCGGTATGATCGTCCATCCGACCCATGGACATTACACGGGGACGCTTGCTAATGGTATCGTCTACCATTGGCAAGAGGCGGGAGAGAAGGTGCGTTTCCGTCCCGTCCACCGCCTTGATGAAGAAACATCCGGACTTGTTGCTATTGCAAAAACCTCATATGTACATCAACAGCTTTCGGAGCAAATGCAGGCAAACGGTATTTTAAAGCTGTACCGTGCTTATGTTTATGGCTGCCCTGAGCCAGCTGCGGGAGTGGTTGATGCGCCGATTGACCGTGACCCAGACCAGCCGCATGTTCGCATCGTCACGCCAGAGGGTTATCCGTCTATTACGCACTATGAGACGATTGCACATTATGAATCTACTTCGGACAAGCCTGCCGCAGCGGCAGTGCGCTTAAAGCTCGAAACGGGACGGACGCATCAAATTCGCGTTCATATGAAGCATATCGGCTGCCCGCTTATCGGAGATAAAATGTATGGTACTCAGCAAGGTGTGGAGGAAGAGTGGGAGGACGCAGTCGGTCGTCAAGCACTCCATGCCGAGATACTGGGCTTTACCCATCCAATTACAAAAAAATGGATGGGATGGCGTGCGGATTTGCCGCCTGAGCTTGAACGATTAGAACGGAGTCTATCAAAATAAATGGGACTAGTCAGCCCAATGCTGGAGGAAACAAGAGGATGACGAAACAAAAGGAACTAACTATCATTCAATATCCAAAATGCGGTACATGCCGCTCAGCGCTTAAATCGCTGCAAAATAAGGGCAACGATGTCGTATCCAGAAATATTGTTGAGCAAACACCTACAGCTGCGGAACTGAAGGAGATTGTCAAAAACAGCGGTCTGGAGCTGAAAAAGTTTTTTAACACATCTGGAGATGTGTACAGGGAGCTTGGTTTGAAGGACAAGCTGGCTGACATGTCTGAAGATGAGAAATATGACTTGCTTGCTTCGAACGGCATGCTGATTAAACGGCCTATCGTGACGGATGGCAAGACGGTTACTGTTGGATATAAGGAAGAACAATACGAACAAGTTTGGAACAATGGAAAAGGGTGAATGGACGTATGTCACAAACCAAATGGCGTTCCAATAGGCTGTCGCAGCTAGGATCATCCATATTTGCAGAAGTTGCAGCGTGGAAGCGGTCAGCTGTGGAAAGCGGTCTTGATATTATTGATCTTGGCATCGGAAATCCGGATCAGCCGCCTTCGCCCGCCGTTAGACAGGCGCTTAGTGAAGCGGCATTGCGCAGTGATATGTACTCGTATCCAGCAATTAAAAGCGGCTTGCCATTTCGAGAGCATGCAGCGAAATGGATGAAGCATCGATTTAACGTGGAGCTGGATGCTGGAGACGAGATCGTAACACTGCTTGGCTCACAAGACGGTCTTGCCCATCTTGCCATGGCGCTTTGTGATCCTGGCGATATCGTTTTGCTGCCTAATCCGGGGTATCCGATTTATGCTGCATCATTAGCGCTCGCGGGAGTCGAATCTGTATTGATGCCGCTGCGCGAGGAGAATGGCTTTATGCCTGATCTGGAGGCAATACCGGATTCGGAATGGGACCAGGCAACGTTTATTTTGCTCAATTACCCGAACAACCCGATTTCTGCTATAGCGGACATCTCCTTTTTTGAGCGATTGATTGATAAAGCAAAGCGTCATAACGTATTGGTCGTTCATGATCTTGCATACTCCGAAATGGGATTTGAAGGCTGTGAGCCGCCTAGCATTCTTGAGGTACCAGGTGCAATCGACCATGCGGTTGAATTCCATTCTTTGTCCAAAAGCTTCAACATGGCTGGCTGCAGAATTGGTTTTTTGGCTGGAAATAGAGCAGCAGTCGCCGCTCTCCGCGAGCTGAAAGCGAATATTGACTACGGCGTGTTTGATCCTATTCAAGAGGCAGGAATTGTTGCACTTCAGGAAGCGATAGCAAATGTAGAGAAGCCAAAGGCAGGAAAGCTTTATGAGCAGCGGCGTAATACATTCCTTGAAGCGCTTCGAGCAGAAGGATGGGATATTGYGGCACCTCGGGCAACAATGTTCGTTTGGGCGCAGCTTCCTCCTATGCAGTGGTCGCTTAGCRAGCCGTGGACGTCCAGGCGAATTTCCCAGGAAATGCTTCGTCAAACAGGCGTTGTCGTTGTGCCTGGGGAAGCTTTTGGCTCCGAGGGTGAAGGTTATGTAAGAATAGCGCTGGTAGAAAGCGAAGAACGGTTGAAGGAAGCTGCGGGGCGGATTGGAAAATTTATTCGTGGGCAATAAATATTAATAATGGTTTTATATGTTTGAGAGGGGTTTTATAACGATGAGTGAACAACGTTTACTTTTGGTTGATGGGATGGCAATCTTATTTCGGGCTTATTTCGCTACTTCATTCGGAGGAAGCGTTCGTAAAACAAGTGCAGGCGTACCTGTTAATGCAGTACATGGTTTTGTTCGGTATTTCATGGATGCAATCAATACGTTTAATCCAACACATGTCGTATGCTGCTGGGATATGGGAAGCACGACATTTCGTACGGAGCAGTATGATGGTTACAAATCCAATCGTCCGTCTGCGCCAGAGGATCTAATTCCTCAGTTTGATCTTGTGAAAGAAGTTGTTGCCAGCTTCGGTGTACCGAATATTGGGATCGCAGGATATGAGGCGGATGACTGCATTGGAACACTTGCTGCTGCACTTAAGGATCAAGCGCAAATTTTTGTTGTGACGGGTGACCATGATATGCTTCAGCTGGTGGACGACCGGGTATCGGTTGCGATCATGAAGAAGGGCATCGGGAACTACATGGTGTATACGCCGGAAACGCTAATGGAAGAACGCCAACTTACGCCTATTCAAATTATCGACATCAAAGGGTTAATGGGAGATACAGCGGACAATTACCCTGGCGTGAAAGGTATCGGAGAAAAAACAGCTCATAAACTTATTCAAGAGCATGGTTCTATCGAGGGTTTGCTCGCTAATTTGGAGGCGGTATCCAAAACTATCCGAGTGAAAATTGAAGCAGATCTTGATATGCTGCATCTATCCCGTGATTTAGCGACAATTCGCTGTGATGTGCCAGTATCGGCAGAGCTTGATGGCTGCTGCTGGGCGTATGAACGCGAAACCGTATTGCTCAAATTTGAAGAGCTGGAATTTAAAAGCTTGATTTCGCTTATTGGATAAATGAAAAGGATCTCCTCTTACGGTTATATACCGTAGTGAGGAGATCTTTTTTTATTGACGTTCATAAAAATGGGTAATTATAGTTGGATGAACGAGGAAGGAATAAATAGTACATGAAATAAAAAAGTTTGTGCATGTACAGTAGGAAGTGCGAGTCAAGAAGGGCAGCAAAAAAGGTTGAACATGGCTTCGTCTTGTTCAGCCTTGTTTTACGTGTTTTGTGAAGGCTTGTGCAACTAAATTTTATATCTTTTTTGAAAAATCGTATAAATCTAGCTCTTTCAAGTAAGGGTTGTTAGTGATTAAGCTTATTATTGTATCACGGGTATTTGTCCCCTTTGGCACTTTTTTATGCCTACTGTACAATATCCATCTGAGGCATGCGATCGCTTCAAAAAGCTGAACGTCATTTTGTGAAATTGGATTTGTTTTTAGATAAGCAGTACGAAATGCAGAAGCATTCTGTTCAGACACATAAATGCTCTTTAAAACGAACGACCATGCAAAATCATACCTTATGTCACCTAACTGACCATTGGTCCAATCAATGACGGTATACTTTCCATTATTTTCGAGTATATTTGCTAAATGAAAATCACCGTGTATCAATTGTTCTTGATTCATCTCTGTCATACTCAAAAAATGTGTTAATGCGAGCAATAAATCGGGATGTTCTTTTATGGCAGAATAAAAGTAGTCGATGAAGTCATACTTTGGAAGCTGTACATGTAAGAGCTCTTCCACTGGAGTTTGATGGATACTTGCTAGTAGGAGCGCAAGATCGGACATTTTCTTTTTATTTACTTTCTTAACGGCTGCTCCGTCAAACGATGTGAACAATACCTTTTCGCCATTAGCGTTCATCCCCCAGCCAATAGGCTTCGACACGGATAATCCACGGTCAAAGAGTGCATTCAATAAATGAAACTGGAAACTAACATCAGGTCTGGAGTCCTTGTTCCATATTTTTAATACATAGCTTGTTTGCTCCAAAGTGACCTTTACCACCTCAGCTTCAAAACCTTGATCCATTGTAGAAATGGCTAAGTTATCTTCTTGTTGCAATAGATGATCGATAAGGTCATTTTTCGCTATCCAGTCTATCGATTTAAGCGAATATATCATAAATAATCTCCCTTTCAATAAATATTTACAACTTCTGCTTTTGCAAAAATTGTACATCTTTGCTGCTTCTTTGCATATAAAAAAATGGAATGCTATTGACCTGTTCTTATTAAAGAACTAAAATATACATATTGTCTGTTATAAAGTGTTAGTTTGTGTTGTTTTTGTTCAGCTTTACGTTTAGATCTAATCTGGCCGAAGGAGAATATTATGATAGGGGAACGGATTAAAAGTCTACGGGAAAAAAAGGGCTACTCGATCACGAAGCTTGCTGACCTAGCGGGCGTATCCAAGTCCTACTTGAGCTACATTGAACGCAATATGCAGAATAACCCATCTCTTCAGGTAATGGCAAAAATAGCAGCTCCACTAGACTCTAACATTGAATATTTACTCGGAGAAGAGCATTTACCAAAGATTCATATGGATGAAACGTTGGATGAGGAATGGCGAGTCATTATTAAAAATGCGGTTGATGAAGGTATGAGCAAGGGTGATTTCCAAGCACTAAAAGACTTGATCCGTTCAAATATGTGGAAGGAAAGCAGAACGGAGACGAATGTCTACTCTGCTGACAAAAAGAAATCATCAAATATTATTATTCTTCATATCGATAACTGACATGGAATAAAAAGTCGGGAAAGTGTATTGACATGTTCTATATAAAGAACTAATATTGTGTTATTGTTCTTTATAACAAACATAGTAAGCAGGTGTGCAAATGGAAGGTAAACGGCTGGAGGATTCACAAGCATTGCATCATGATCAAGACAGAGTGAAGATTAAAGAAATAAATCTCAAAGCATTATTTCTCACGGTAAAAAAACGTCTGTGGATAGTCATGGTCATTACTATTCTCTTTACAGTCGCTGCAGGCTTCTTTAATTCAAAGCCTGAAACGCCAATGTATGTATCAAACACGCGGATGATCGTGGCTGCTTCCTCGGATATGATGGGCACAGTGAGGGTATTGTTCAGAGAGCCAATCGTTTTGGATCAGGTAATTGAAAAGCTCGGTCTTAATCTTTCGGCAGCAGCATTACGAAGCCAAATTAGAGTAGACAGTGTAGATGCCTCGCTTGTTACCGTAGTTTCTGTTATGAATACCGATCCAAGGCTTGCAGCTGAGATCGCAAATACAGCAGTGGAAACCTACAGGCAAGTAGCATCGGAAGTGCTTGGAATTACGAGCATCAGATTGTTGACGAAGGCAGAAGAAAATCCTTTCCCAATTAATGAAAAAAGCAATCGTATCGTGTACATTGCCTTCTTGCTGGGCATGATTTTGAGCGTAGGGTTAGTATTCCTGCTAGATTCACTCGATGATTCTATCAAATCAGAACGAGAAGTGGAAGAGCTGCTCGGCCTAACGATGCTTGGTCAAGTTAATAAAATTAAACGAAAAGATTATGCTAGCAGTCGTTTGAAAAAACAAAAAAGCATTTCTGTAAGAGGTGAGACGATTGGTTCGTGAACGGCAAAAGGTGTCAAAGTCTTATGTAAACAAAAGCTTACTCGCTTATATTAATCCGCATGGCATCGTTTCGGAGCAATATCGAACCATTCGAAACAATATTCATTATGCAGCGAGCGGCGGCAAGGTGCGTTCTTTACTGGTTACTTCGCCCTCAGAGGGTGAAGGGAAATCGACAGCGGCAGTCAACTTAGCAGTCTGTATGGCACAACGTGGCGATAGAGTGCTGATCATCGACGCAAATTTTCGCAATCCAATCATAAACAAAATCTTTAATGTGCAAACCTCGCCAGGCTTGTCGAATGTTTTAGGGCAGCAGCTCGAAATTCGTGAAGCGATTTATAATACGGAGGTCGAAGGACTCGATATTTTGCCAAGCGGGCAGCGCCTCTATAATTCGACAGAACTGCTCGATTCACAGCTCATGGTAGATGTAATGGCATTTGCAGATGAGCATTATGACATGGTCCTGCTGGATTGCCCGCCGGTTCTTGGCGTTCCGGATACGAATGCGCTGGTAAGTAAATGTGACGGCGTACTCTTGCTTTTAAAACATGGGAAAACACAGCAGGAGCTTGCACTGGAAGCGAAACGTGCATTGTTGTTTGCAAAAGCTAATATATTGGGTGTCATACTAAATAAGTAGAGCGT
>NZ_JBFTSN010000252.1:0-9394 GCF_056400045.1 Paenibacillus sp. 01L418 | reverse complement strand
GAAGTATATTGCTCGTTCCATTGATTTAGTAGAGAAGAAATATGATGTAGCTATTGGGTTTTTAGAAAAAACCTCTATTTATTTTTGTGCGGAGAAGGTTAATGCCGCCAAAAAGATAGGATGGGTCCATAATGATTACGACAAGCTGGGGATGAATCCTTATTTTGATCAGGGGTATTTCGCAAAGATGGATCATATTGTAACCGTTTCTGAAGAATGCGGCCATATTTTAAAACAAAGATTTCCCGATCAACATTCAAAAATTGAAGTTATTCATAATATTGTCTCTCCGAAGATCATTAATCAGCTCGCTGATTTGGTTGAGAAGGATGTTTATGATCGTAAGAGTGATGAGCTAGTTATTTTATCTATTGGTCGTTTGCATGCTCAGAAAGGATTTGAGTTGTCGATTAAAGCCTGCAGAATTCTATTGGACAAGGGTTATAAATTCCAGTGGAATATAATCGGCGAAGGTGAAGAAAGGGAAAAACTATCCGCCCTTATTACAAGTGAAGGATTGGATAAAAATATTAAACTGCTTGGTCTGAAGGTAAACCCATACCCTTATATTAAACAGGCGGATATATATGTACAAACCTCATGGTTTGAAGGAAAAGCAATTGCAATCGATGAGGCGAAAATATTGAATAAACCTATCGTCATAACTAATTTCAGTACAGCTAAGGACCAAATTAAAGATGGCGTTGAGGGATTAATCGTTGATTTGGATGTCGATGCCATAGCAGTTGGGATTTCTAAGTTGATAGAGGATCAAGAGACTCGTACAAGGATGACAAAATATTTATCGAGTCTTCATTTAGGGACGGAAGATGAAATTCATAAATTGTATAAAATTCTCGAATAGGTGGATATGCCTTGAAAATTAAAATTCTATTTGTAATGAATAATTTAAATTGCGGCGGTGCCGAGAAGTCGCTTCTCTCGTTATTACAAACAATCGATTATTCGAGATTTGATGTGGATCTCTATTTGTTCAAGCACGAAGGAATATTTTTAAATAAGATTCCAAGCTCTGTGAAATTGTTAGAAGAGCCTGTTCAGTACCAATATTTTGATATGTCTATGAAACTGGCAGTCATTGATTGTTTGAAGAACGGAAAAATAGGGTTAGCGTTAGCAAGATTGAAAGCAGGATACATTTTTTATACAGAAAAGAATCCAGCAAAACTTGAGCAAAGAGTTTGGAAATATTTATCTAAAGCGCTGCCGGTGCTCCATAAAAGGTATGATGCTGCAATAGGTTTTCTTGAGAAGGATCCTATTTATTTCAGTATTGAGAAAGCAAACGCAGCAAAAAAAATTGGATTTATTCATAATGATTACGACAAGCTGCGGATGGATCCGTCTTTAGATGCCCCATACTTTGAGCAATTAGATCATCTAGTCACGGTCTCGGAAGGATGTGGAGAAGTATTGATACAACGCTTTCCACAGTTTATAGAAAAAATTAGAGTCGTTCATAACATCGTATCGCCTACACTGATTCATGAAATGTCAGAGGAAATGACCGAATTAAATCTGAACAAAGGAATTTCTATAGTTTMAATCGGACGATTGAATTACCAGAAAGGTTTTGAAATGGCAATAGATGCATGTAGGATTTTAGTGGCTAAAGGGTATAACGTAAACTGGTATGTAATAGGGGAAGGGGAAGAACGGGGTAAGTTGGAGCAACTGATAGATATGCATCAGCTCACTGACCACTTCCATTTAGTAGGGATTAAAGAAAATCCATATCCTTATATCAAAGAGGCAGATATTTACGTTCAACCATCACGGTTTGAGGGGAAATCCATAGCTATTGACGAAGCAAAGATTTTGCATAAACCAATTATTGTTACTAATTTCAGTACAGCAAAAGATCAAATTGTACATAACCAAAATGGATTAATTGTTGACATGAATTCAGAATCGCTATCTGAAGGGATTCAGCAGCTGATAGAAAATGAAAGTCTAAGACAATTCTTCTCAAACCAGCTTTCAAAGGAAAATTTCGGAACAGAGCTGGAAATTGAAAAGCTATATGCGTTGATATAATTGTTTGTGAAGGAGCGAATAAGATGCTAGAGATTCTAGCTGTTATTTTATTGGGGCTAATCGGTATTATAATATTTATTGATATTATGCCAATTAGCAGGGATTGGCTGAGCAGAATACATATCGGTAGATATAGAAATAAACAAGAATGGAATCAATCCATTACGCATATTGGCGTTAATTGGCTTAATCATACACCAAAAATTAAAGTAACTGATAATGTTAGACTGGTAGCAATCGACATGCTGAAAGKTAATTATTCTAAGAGTGTTATTCAGCATTGGCAGGAAGCATCTTTGTTATTAGGATTATCCGAGTGCTTGAAGAATGGTACAGATAAAGAGCTTGAAACAAATATCAAACAATTTCTTAAGACAAAATTCGACGAGAATGGTCAATGGAGGGAACTTCCTTCCTACATCGACTCTGCCATTCTTGCTTACGGAGTTATGAAGCTAGAAGGTATAGACACCCAAAAATTCAAACCGGCTTTTGACAGTACTTGGGAGCTTATACAGTCACATATCGGAGAAGATGGAACGGTTCAATATCGGAAATTTATGAAAAATTATCGATATGTCGATACGATAGGTTTTATCTGTCCGTTTCTGGTTACCTATGGAATAAGGTACAACAAACAGGAATGTGTACAGTTAGCAGTCAAGCAGTTGGAGCAATATGAAAGGTACGGTATGCTTGACGATCATTTCATACCAAGTCATGCATACCACATGGGAAATGCACTACCACTCGGTTTATTTGGCTGGGGACGCGGGCTAGGGTGGCTAGCAATTGGTCTTTGTGATGCTTGGAGTGAATTACCGGAAGCACATGATTCAAAGGCGAAACTAGAACGGTTTGTAAAAAAATTCGCGCGGGCCATTCTTGTTTTTCAAAGGCCAGAAGGAAATTGGAACTGGACGGTAACACGGAATGAAACAAGAGCAGATTCATCTACTACAGCAACATTAGGCTGGTTTTTGCTTCAGGCATCTCAGATTGAAGAACTTTCTGAAGAATGCTCAGCAGGAGCAGAGAGAGCAATCCAATACTTAATGAAGGTAACAAGAAGAAACGGTGCAGTTGATTTCTCACAAGGGGACACAAAGGATATTGGAGTGTACTCTATGTTATTTAATATCTTGCCTTTTACTCAAGGTTTCTGTATTCGAATTGTAAATTATAACAAGAGAGTAATATAGACTGAAGAGCAATGAGAACAGTAACAATGGGATTTGTCAGATAGGAGCTTCGCATGAGGGTAAAAAGTTCATTATTGAATATTTCAGTCGGGCTAGGTAACCAGCTCATTATAACGGTTTTGAGTTTTATATCCAGGACGGTTTTCATTAACAGCTTAGGCATGGAATACCTAGGGATTAATGGGTTGTTTACTAGTATTCTTGCCATGCTTACAT
The DNA here is from genome assembly GCF_056400045.1 of Paenibacillus sp. 01L418. Classification (NCBI taxonomy): domain Bacteria; kingdom Bacillati; phylum Bacillota; class Bacilli; order Caryophanales; family Paenibacillaceae; genus Paenibacillus; species Paenibacillus sp. 01L418. Next base: position 5,918 of record NZ_JBFTSN010000252.1, on the reverse strand, counting down.
TGGCAGAGGCTGGAATCGGCTCAAGTATTATATATAATCTCTATAAACCTGTTGCCGATAATGATAGGCCCAAAATATTAGCCTTAATGGAGTTATACAAAAAAGCATATCTGGTCATAGCAGGAGTAGTACTAGTTCTCGGTTTAGGGGTTATGCCTTTCTTGGATCTCTTCATCAAAGAAACGAGTGTTGAAAACCTCAATTTGATATATATACTTTTTCTTATCAATACAGCTGCTCCCTATTTGTTTGTTTACAAACACTCTTTTCTTAATGTAAATCAGAAAAACTACATCGTAACAGCTGTATTTTCAATTTCAGCGATTATCTCTACCTGCATGAAAATAGCAATTTTATACTACACGGAGAACTATATTTTATATCTTGCAGTAGAGAGCGCTCTTTCCATTATAACATCCATTATTCTGGTCTTAATTGTAGATAAATTATATCCATACTTAAAGGAAAAGGTAAAGAGCAAGCTGGATCCCGAAACGAAAGCCAATTTCATTAAAAATATGAAAGCGATCATTCTTCAAAATGTCGGGAATTACTTTATTTTTGGAGTAGACAGTATTCTTATCTCTTCTTTTGTCAGTATCGCAGCGGTAGGTCTGTATTCAAATTACAAAATGCTTATTGATATTTGTCGAACATTCCTTAATCAGATATTTGCCAATATGTATCACAGTTTGGGTAATTTGGTTGCGAAAGAAAGTCCCGATGCTGTTTATCGAATATTCAAGGTTACATATCTTCTTAACTTTTGGTTATATTCACTCTTATCAATTGGTTTATATTTATTAATTGAGCCGCTGATCGACATTTGGATAGGCGAAGAGTATAAAATGACGAATGTAGTACTGCTGATATTGGTTCTATCCTTTTATGAAAGAGGCATGCGGAACTCTTTAAGCGCAGTGAAAACGACAGCCGGTATTTTTCATGAGGACCGATTTGCTCCTTTATTCCAGGCTGCGGTCAATCTTGGTTTATCACTGATCCTTGTACAATATTTAGGTATTGCCGGTATATTCATTGGAACATTAGTTAGCGGATTAGCGGTTCCTTTTTGGTATACGCCATTGCTTGTTTATCGTAAGGTATTTCGTCAGCCTGTAGTGCACTATTTTATGAGTTACATGCTCTACACTGCTATTGGAATTGTTGCATGTATCATTGTTGGTGGAATCAATTATTTTCTTCCGACATCCAACGTACTATGGCTACTGCTTAAAGGCATAATCTGCCTCATTCTAGTAAATGGGATTTATATTATCGTATTCCATAGAACGGAGCAATTCAAATATTTACTCGGTATTTTTAAAAATCTATTAATCAAACTACCAAACATAAGTGCAATATTCAGAAGGGCAGAAAAGCGACGTCATGGTATAGAAGCTGGTGGAAATAAGTAACCTTTTACGGATAAGCTACATAAGATAGTGTAAAAGGAAGGTGAGTTCTATGAGTCAACAAGGCTCTTACCGAATAGAACTAGACCGTTTTGCTATTAGCAACTTAGGCATAAATGCAGCTGAGACTACTAAAGGAATAAATGATGCTATTAGTTGGGCTAAATCGCAAGGATTTGTACATGTCATTCTACCAAGTGGAAATTATATTGTAAGAATGGATCCAAGTACTCTCGTAGCTATTAACATGTTGAGCGGTATTCATTTAGAGCTTGAGCAAGGCTGTGTAATAATGCTGGAGGGGAATTCATCTCCAAGTTATACGATTGTCGAAATGAGAGGAATTAATAATGCAAAGATATCAGGTGGTAAACTAGTAGGCGATAAGAAAAACCACGTATATGAGATTTTTGTAAAGTTKGTTAGGGGAGGTATAAACGCTGACGGAACGCTAAACAATGACCCCAACTGGATTCGCAGCGAGGTGATTGACCGTTACGCAAACCCCGGGCTTCTTGCAAGCTTTAGACTATGGAGCATTGCGGGTGTAAATGCTACAGGCTATCAATTCTATCAATATAAAGATACCGTATCTAAAACAACACTTACTGGCTCACGAACGAACGGTGTTTTTGCACCGGCCAGCTCAGGAGGAAGAGGCTGGTTTCTTAATGAGGATAAGGATTTAAGTAAAAATAATAAAATGATTTTTGCGATACCCATTACAGCTCCTCTAACAGATAGTCAAATTGCGGATATTCGGGCTAAGGTTGATAATTCATTTTATACGCATGAAAGCGGGTACGGGATCGGATCGTTTGGATCCAATAATATAGAAATAAGCAATATGGAGATTTCAAATTGTACCGGCGATGGAATTTTAACGGGTTATGAGAAATATCAGCTTGATCCTACCTTATATACGCAGGAACAGATGGGTCAAAATGTTCTTATTCATGACTGTCATATCCATCATTGCAGAAGACAAGGAATTTCTATCTGTGCTTCAAATGATACTCATATTTACAGAAATAAGATTCATCATATTGGCTATGATGACGATGGTGTAACAACTAATTTTAGAAACGGTACACCGCCCATGTTCGGAATCGATATCGAATCAATGTACAGTGAAACCAATATTCCGTATAAAACAGCAGATCGTCCTAATGGGTTTGAGCTTAATTATCGCATATTTATACAAGATAATTATATTTATAATAATGCACGTGGACATCTAGTTAATGCCGATGGTACAAATCTCTTGATAGAGGGAAATACCTTTGAAGGCGTTAATATTGGAGGTGTTAGCTCAAATCCGAATTTCGCAAATGTCAAATACATTAATAATTCATTTGATGGGTGTGAGTTATGGGTACAGGGAGATAACTTTGTTAACGGAGCTGTTATTCGAAACGGAAATTTAAGACTGCTGGATGTAAGGGGAGCAGTTGTTCAAAATTGTCAGGTTAAAAACGGCTTAGTATATGGTTCAAGCGTGTATGGTTATTTTGGATCACCTGCTGTTGATGTTGCTAAAGGCACATTCACATTTAAATCACCTCATCTTATGGGTAACGGAGCACAAGTATCGTTTGAGCAATGGTCCGGTAAGATTCCGACAGGCATAAGTACAGATAAGCTGTATTATACCGTAAATGTTACTTCACTAGGGTTTCAGGTATCTGAATCGCAAGGTGGAGTGCCAGTCATTTTTAAGGATGCGGGTGTTACGGGATTTAACTTGGGTAGATATAATTATGGCAGATGTTATCTATCCAATATAACCGTTGAACGAGATTGGCGTTCTGATAATTCGTTAACTCCGAACTTTAATTTATTAGCAGCCGGAGCTGTTATCAAGGATGTAACAGTGAAAAATTATGATGTATCTATATTAGTTCCGCAAGATTATGCAGGACGTCCAATAGTTGTAGAGGGCTTAACTCTTATTGAAGGCTCTGCAAGGTTTGAGGGTTGCCATATCAGCAATAGTGAATTTATTCGTGCAAAGACTCCTCTTTTAGGTAGTACTGATATTCAGCTAGGTTCAAGTGATACTAAATATATGAGACAGAATACACTAAGAAATGGATTGTTTCAAAATCTTGGACTCGTCATGGATGGAAATTCGCTTGTAACAGGAACTACTTTTATTAATGCTGTAGTTGGAAAAGCAGATAATAACAAAAAAGCAGTCATTTCTCATTCATTTTTTGATAATAGTAAAATCAACTTTAATTGGTTGAGACAAAATAAATCTGCAATTATTACGAAATCTGTATTTAGAGGAGTAACCGTGACAGGTACTGCGCCATATATCTGGCTAGATGATATCTCGGATTTGGGAAGTACTGTATAGCGTAAGTGAAAGAAGAAAATATATCCCTGTAGTTTTTCAAGATGCAGGGATTTTATTCCATATAGTGTTCTTAATAAAGAATAAATACTTTTCTTATAATGAAGGCTGAGAGGGGTCAATGAAATGGCTATCTTAATTACGGGTGGAGCAGGTTATATTGGAAGTCATACATGTGTGGAACTTCTTGAAGCAGGGTATGAGGTAGTTATTGTTGATAATTTGTCAAATAGCAGCTACATCTCATTAAACAGAGTTGCAGAAATTACAAACAAAGCCTTTACATTTTATCAAATGGATCTAATGGATCAAATCGGACTTGAAGGTGTTTTCACCAGACATACAATTGATGCAGTAATTCACTTTGCAGGATTGAAGGCAGTAGGTGAATCTGTGCAATTGCCACTGTCTTATTATCACACTAATATTACTAGCACTTTAATCCTGTGTGAGGTTATGAAGAAGTATGGTGTTCATAAGCTTGTATTCAGCTCCTCTGCAACGGTATATGGTCGACCGGAACATGTGCCGATTGAAGAAAGTTCTTCGCTTGGAGCAACGAATCCTTACGGAAGAACAAAGCTCATGCTAGAACAAATTTTACAGGATTTAGCGGAGTCTAACGAGCAATGGGGGATTTCAATTTTACGATACTTTAACCCAATTGGTGCACATAAAAGTGGAAGAATTGGCGAGAATCCTAATGGTATTCCTAATAACCTTATGCCATACATATCTCAGGTAGCTGTAGGCAGGCTTAAAAAAGTTAATATTTTTGGAGATGACTATCCAACCATAGACGGCACAGGCGTAAGGGATTATATTCATGTCGTGGATCTTGCGAGAGGACATCTATGTGCACTGGAAAAAATCATGAACAAATCAGGTGTGGATATATTTAATCTCGGAACTGGGCGCGGGTATAGTGTATTAGAGATGATTAATGCATTCGAGAAGGTATCGGGACGAAGTATTCCATATTCATTTACAGATCGTAGACCAGGAGATATTGCCATTTGTTATGCAAATACGATGCTTGCAAACGCGGAGTTGAATTGGGTTGCGACACTTGGGATAGAGGAGATGTGCGCTGACTCATGGCGCTGGCAATATTTGAATCCAAATGGTTATGAGGAAGAGACCACTAGAGATTCCATTAAAGAATTAACATCATAATTAAAAGCTGAGTAATAATTAAATACAATTAGGTCTGTTTTCTATGTCTGTTGATAGCTCTTACCTATTTCTCGTTCCGTTTAACATTACTTAAATAAATTCGACAAAAAATGTAATTATCTATCATTTTTGTGAGACATGAAGCGACAGTATGCGCACTTGTGGTGATTTATAATACATCTATAAACGAATGACAAGCATGGGAGACGTTGAAATGCGTTTAGTATCTGGGCACCTTAAACGCATGGAGTCAGTGGTGCAACCGTCCTGAAATGAATGGGGGACATGGGAAGATGGTACTAGCTAAAGCAGAAGATATTCAGGAATTGGATATGGAATGGGTAACATTAATCATGAAAGCACGTTCTTTGGGATTCAGCAAGGACGAAGTAAGGAAAGTATTGCTTTGTCTTGAAGAAAGTAAGGATAATGATGTGCAAGTAACGGCTGTATAAAAGTGGAAAAAGCGCTATTCGCGCTTAATTTTCCATTTATTAAATTCTAAAAACTCTTTAAATTGATCTTTGCTCACACCGGAAGCCATAGCTTCTCTTACTAAATCAGCCCACTCGTTGTCTAAATTGTCGGGTTTGCGATCATTTTTTTCATCGGTATTTAAAAAATCTTCAACCGTCACATTCAATACGGCGCCTACCTTTTCGAGGAATTGAATCGAAGGATTTTGCTGGAGCCCTCGTTCAATGGAGCTTAAATAAGATTTAGCGACGCCCGCCCGTTGGGATAACTCTGTAAGGGATAGGCCATTTCTCTTGCGCAGCAGTTGAATGCGTTCTCCAATCATAACAAATTCCTCCGTTATCACATCGTTGTAGACTATTTCTATTATAACGAATTATTCTTAATTACGAAAGGTTGTTAGCTATAACGCACTTATTTTTTTATTCAAACATTAAAACCACTTATTTTAATAATGAGTGGTTATTTTTTTATTTATAAGAGTACTATGT
>NZ_JBFTSN010000251.1:0-9415 GCF_056400045.1 Paenibacillus sp. 01L418 | reverse complement strand
TTGTAGATCTGGGTTACACCTTGCTCCACTCAATATTCGGCATTTATTTTCTTAACATTTGCCTGCCATTTCTCCGTTTTAAATTCGAGCAGCCGCTCCAGCCCTGCTTTTTCTGCGTCATTTGATGTTTTCTCTAAGATGGATGCGACCTCATCATCAGATTTAGCAAACACCATATTTGCAAAGGCTACTGTGAAAATATCAGAGATTTGCTGTGAGATAATGCCGAGCTCTGAATCAGGCAGCGGATCCACATTGACAAATTCGGTAATGTCCTTCGATGTCTCCCAAGTGACAGAGCTTTGCGCTATCGTCTCCCATGATCTTAGCTTCTCCGACAAGGCCATCTCCAAGCTTACCTTGGCTTTATCGATGAAGGTCGTGTTGCCCGCCCAGTTGAAATCTTCAAATTTTCTCATCGTTTCCGAACGCTTATTGACGTCCCCATTTTTATAGTTTTCATTCGGAATTGGAGATCCATCCTCATTTTGCTCATCCCAATAAAGGCCTTGCGGTCCGAAGAATAGAACCTTCTGTCCTTCAGGTCCTGTAAGCCAGTCATAATAAGCGAAGATTGCTTCGGGATCTTTGGCTTCAGTCGTAATAACGTTGACATTCCATCCTAAGCTTTCAAATCCACTCACAAAAATATTCTTTTTGTCCAATCCAGCTTTATGAATCGGCCAAATAATTTCGTAACCACCGTCTGGTTTAACCTTAGTCAATTCACGATGCCCTTCTGCTCCGTAAGTTGTAATATTCGATTCGACCATAACAGCCACTCGGCCTGTGTTTACTTTTTCTTTGACTGCATCCTGGGTTTGTGTAATAGCATCTTGGGTAATCAATCTCTCTCGGAATAGCTTGCTAATATACTTCATCGTTTCCTGAAATGCAGAGTCCTCATAGATCGAGACTAGCTTGTCGCCTTCCGGATAACCCCTCATGCCGATGAATTTGCTAGTTACACCTTCTTTGAAGCCTCCGTACAACAATTCCAAGCCTGCGCCTTTCTCCCCAACCTCAAGCGGTACAACATCTGGGTACGTGTCTCTGACTTTAATTAAGTAATTGTATAGATCATCGAATGTTTCCAGCTTCGGTCTGCCAAGTTCATTATAAATTTCTATGTTTACCATCCATCCGCCGTTCCCAAAGGTTCCCGATGTATACCAATTTGGAATTTGATAGATTTTCCCATCCTCGGAACGAAGTAGATTGAGCGTAGATTCCTTCACATACTTTTTGAAATTGGGATACTTATCGTAATACTCATCAAGCGCCACAAGCTTTCGTGCTTGAACCAAGCGGTCGACTGTCGCACCGCGATCAGTAAATATGACATCTGGCAAATCGTCAGAGACAATCATCGTGTTCAGCTTCTCCACCGATGCGCCGCCAGATTGAATCGGCTTAACGGTAACTTTCTTGTTGTCCAAAATCCATTTGGTCGCTTCGTTATCCGCCCAAGGTGCCGTCGTTAACCAATCATAATGACCATAAAATGAAAACGTTACCGGCTTTGGACCGTCGTTTCCTCCGGAATTATCCGGGTTGTTCGATACTTGCGGCCCATTGTTGTTGTTTGAACAAGCAGCCAGAAAAACCATTAGGACAATCAATAACGACACCCATCTCAATCTTGTATTCATTTTTTCCCCTACCTTCTTTTTTTATTGGGACTATCCCTTTATCGAACCGATCAATACCCCTTTGACAAAATATTTCTGCAGGAAAGGGTAGGTCAGAATGATGGGAATAGTAGCAACCATCATCGTAGCCATCAGAAGAGACTTTGTCGTTATGCTTCGGTTTCTGTTGATATGTTCCATTGCGATTGCATTGCCGGACGACATTTCTGTCATAATATTCGAATTCATAATTTGCCTTAATAAGGTCTGAATGGGCAATAGCTCATCCTTGGAAATATAAATGGCTCCGGTAAACCAATCATTCCAATGCCCCACCGCCGTAAATAATCCGATGGTAGCTATAATTGGACCCGAAATAGGCACAACAATTCGAAAGAAGATTCCATAATTGCTGCATCCATCGATCTTCGCTGATTCTTCCAGACCATCGGGAAGCGCGGAGAAAAAGGTACGGAAAATGATCATATGATACACACTGATCAATCCCGGAATAATCATGACCCAGAACGTGTTCATCAATCCAAGGTTTCGCACCAGCAGGAAGGTCGGAATTAATCCGCCGCTGAAAAACATCGTCACAATGAAGAAAATCATATAGTAATTCCTTAGCTGTAGATCTCTCTTAGACATCCCGTATGCAAGCAGCGACGTAACGAATACGGACAGAATCGTGCCGATCACTGTACGCATCACCGAAATCCAGAAGGAATTCAACAATCGAGTATCCTTGAATACAACATTATAATTTTCAAGTGTAAATGCCCTCGGCCAGATCGTAACTCCCCCAAGTGCCGTATCTCTTCCTTCATTAAAGGAAATAACTAGAGAGTTCCAGAAAGGATAGAACATCACGATTCCCAAAATGACCAGGCTCGCATATATCAAAGTCTGAAATACTTTATCGCCCGTGCTAAGCCTCATGCTTGCATTCCCCCCTTTATATTGCAAAATGAATTACCAAAGACTAACTCCCGCCCTGCGTGCCACTCTATTGGCTATTAGCAGTAAAACTACACTAATAATAGATTTGAACAAACCAACAGCTGTCGCGTAAGAGAACCGTGAATTTTGAATGCCTACTCGATAAACATAGGTATCTATGACATCTGAATATTCTCTGAGAATTGGATTGGAGGCTAGCAATAGAATATCTTCAAATCCAGCACTAAGGATCCCGCCAATGGCCAAAATCATGAAGATGATAATAACCGGCGTTATACATGGAAGTGTCACTAAATACATTTGCTTAAATCGGCTTGCTCCATCAATAGATGCAGCTTCATACAGCGTTGGATCTACTCCTGCAATGGCAGCTAGGTATACAATGCTTGCAAACCCAACCTCCTTCCACACGTTGACGCTTACTAGAATCGACCAGAAGTACTCAGGGATGGATAGAAAATTTATGGGATGCTCTATGAGATCCAGTTTTGCGAGAAGAATGTTCACTGTACCGTTATCAACCGATAACAATGAGACGACGAATCCGGATACGATGACCCAGGATAAAAAATAAGGCAGGTAACTGACCGTTTGAATGATGCGCTTAAACGCCATATTTCGAATCTCATTAAGCATGAGAGCCAAAATTATCGGTGCTGGGAAAGAAATGAGCAGCTTTAAAAAACTGATAGCTATCGTGTTGCGCAGCACATTAAAAAATTCCGGAGCATTAAAAAATAGCCGAAAATTAGTCCATCCCACCCACCGACTATCCCAAATCCCTGCAAAAATGTCATATTGCTGAAAAGCCATTAACACCCCATACATCGGAATATAACTGAATACAAATACGAAAATGATTCCGGGTAAAACCATAGTTTGAAGATCCCATTGTTTCATAAATAGGCTGCGTCTAGTTGGCTTTGAGTTGATTTTCATTCGCCTTTTRCTCCTTTGCCAAGATTAAATAAATCAGATAACATAGGTATTTAATATCTCTTGAGTTGCTAGTTTGAACCGCTGCTACCTGCTGCTGTAGCAACTCATCCTTCCTATAGGAATAGTTCTAACAATGGAATGGAACCGCTTTCAGTATACGAAAAATTCAATAGCACCAATTCTGATAAGGAGCATAACTGGCATGATACGATTACAGATATTTCCCACTCACTATGATTATTTTTACATCGTTTTTTGAACATTTTGAATATTTCGAATATTTTTTAGCTTAAATTCGCTTAAGTTATTCATAATATCGGGTGATACCTCCTCACCACTGCTCTCCATTGCTAGAATGAGAGCACCAACCGCCGGCTCCGTATTTAAAATAGTAATCGAACAACGCGGCGCTGCTTGCTTAACCTTTCGTTCAATAATACTCCGCAGCAGCCCGTCCTGATCGCCGCGTGTCAATATACTGCCTGCCAAGACAATATCGAATTTCTCCTCGTTCATGGCTAATCGATTGATAGTTGCTGCGGCCGCTAAACCCAATTCTTCGCCCTGCTTTATCAAGATACGCCTAGCTACTTCATCCCCTTGCTGCACGGCATCGAACAACAATTTTGCAACTTCGACAGGCAAATAGTTGGAGTAATCAAGGAAATTATCCCTTAACGCCTCAACGCTTTCATACCCTAATTTATTTATCAGCAAATTCGATAAGCTCGTTTCTTCCTCTCTTCCCTCCCAGGCACGCATTACACTGCGGAATACCTCTATACTCAAATCTTGCCCTCCGCCAAAGTCACCGAACATATAGCCGAATCCCCCGCATTGAAAGGATTCGCCTTTTCTGTTCATTCCCGAGCAATTCACCCCTGTTCCACAGATGAGAACAACACCAAATGGCTGATTCGTTCCTGCTCGAAGCGCTATTGTTGTATCACACGAAATATTTGTATTCGGAAGATTCATCTTCTGAATGATTGGCCTTAAGATGCGATAGTCGCTTTCTCTGTCCGCACCAGCTAAGCCAAACCAAGCAAATTCGATTTGATCAACGGTTAATTGGGCTTGCCGTAATGCATCTGAGACTGCACTACGCAGGCTTTCTTCCGCTTGATCACGATTTGTTTGGTGATTGCCGTTTCCCCCTCTTCCTACACTCAGAATGGTTCCCTCAGAATTAGCGACGAGGGCATAGGTTTTACTTCCCCCTGCATCAATACCCATATAATATTTCAAGTAAATCGTCACTCCTATTTATATCGAGTTATTTTTTCTCAAGTAGGCCGTTGATTCTCTAATTAATAATTGGGGTGTAAGCTTGGTGATCGTTGTTTCCTGAATCGTGCCGTTAATATGCTTCAGGAGCAGTTCAACACCGATAGTGCCTAATTGTGCTTCAGGTTGCCTGACGGTCGTTAATCTTGGGAAAAACCCAGCAGCCAGCACCTGATCATCATAACCTACGACTGAAATATCATGAGGAACACTTAGCCCTTCTTCGCTTAGAGCATGGATAACCCCAAGTGCAATGAAGTCATCTGCTGCGAATATGGCCGTCGGCAGGCTGTCATCTCTGATCCATTTCTTAGCTACCTTGTAACCATCACTTACCGTAAACTGACTATACTCAATAGCAAATGGGGTTAGCCCTGCTTCGGACAAGGCTTGCAAGTACCCCCTTCTTCGCTCCTTAACACTCAAGAACAGCGTTGGTCCCCCAATATGGGCAATCTCCGTATGACCTAGATCTATCAAGTGCTTCGTAGCCTCATACCCACCTAAATAATTGTCTACAACCACACTCGATACATCCTCATGCTCTTCTTGATTATCCAGTAGAACGAAAGGAATATTCTTTCTTTTCAACTCGGCGATATAGCTTTCTTCTTCAATCGGGGAGAGGACAATAATGCCATCCACCCTGTCCTTCTGAAATAAGAAATTGCTGGTGTCCCCTTCCCCCTCATTTTCCGAAATTGACAAGGTTAGAAAGTATCCTTGCTCTGCTAATTTCCGATTGGCTGCCTTAATCACTCTATCGTAAAAAGAATCGTTAAGATTCATAATGGTCATGCCAATAATTCCGGTCTTTCCTCGAATTAGGCTTTGGGCAGCGGAGTTGGGCTGATAATTCAATTCTTCCATCGCCTTTAATACCTTCTCCCTGTTCTTTTCACGAACAGACGGTGCATTATTGATGACTCGAGAAACCGTTACAACAGATAAACCGGATTTTTTTGCCACATCATGTATATTCACTGTAATGTTGTTCTCCTTTTAGTAAGTATTAAAGTTAAATCCTTTTAATTTCAATGTGATGCTAGCATCCATCCAGCATTGTGTCAATCCTGGATGGATGCTAGGCGTTGTGTACCCTATAAATAGCTGCTTAACGCACAATCTTGACCTCATTGAACAAGGCCTGATTGGAGGTAGAACTGCCTGGATTGCTTAGAGCGAGCCCAATGTAAGCTCCGCTGTTCATGGTCAACGTGCGTCTGCCAACCTCTGTCCAGCTGACCCCGTTGGAGGAGATATAGCCAATGAATTGATTGTTTATTCGCTCCAGCTTAACCCAGCGCGGCAAGGATGCGGCAGTTACGGTGTCCGTTGTTACGCCTCCAGCTGCCTGCCTGTATTGAAATGATGCTCCATTGCTAGGGGTGATAAGCATGTCGACATGCTTCGCATTGGCACCCAAAGTCTCACGAATCATGACTCCCGCTTTTGCCCATCCGTTCATATTTGTCATATTGGAAACCTTAGCGATAATCGATCCATTACCGGTTAACGGAAGATAAGCATATCGCATTTTGTCTGCGGTTCCCCATATATCAGTGTCTCTGCTCGATAAAGTATAAGTTCCTGACTGAAAATGGGCAGCTCCTGTAGTCGAGTTAATATCCGTGGTTTTCCACAGTACAGGCAAAGCGCCGCTAAGCGAGACATGATCGATTATGGCTTGACTATTGGCCGAGCTGCTAGAATTGCTCAGTGCCAAACCTATATACACATTACTGCCCATTGCAATTGATGCGCTGCTCACTGCGGTCCAGTTTTCCCCGTCTGTAGATACCGAGCCTGTGAACTGATTGCCGCTGCGCTCCAGCATTAACCACGACGGAGGAGCTTCAGCTATAATATGATCGACTGTGTTCCCTTGGTTAGCTGCTCGGTATTGAAATGCGGCTCCATTCACAGGAGTTACGATCATGTCCGCATGTTTAGCATCCACAGCAAGCGATTCACGGATCATTAAGCCCGCTTTCGCCCAACCATCCATATTATTCATTCCTGCAACAAGGGCAACAATCGCTCCATCCCCTTGCAGAGATTGATAGATGTAGTTTAATTGATCCTCATTGCCCCATATATCCGATGAGTTGCCTGACAATGTGAAGACCCCGCCGCTATAGCTAGCACTACCTGGCTTAAAGCCAATATTTCTTGCCTTCCATTCCGTTGGAATATTCGCTGCATAGTCTTGTGCCACAGGCCAGGTCCTTCGCGAATTAATATCGCTTAGCACGTTCTCATCCCAAGCTCCATAGGAGAAGAAGGAGAGATGAGTCACTTGTGGAAAGTGATCTCTAATACCGCCATATACCTCCTGATATTCATTCACTGTCCAATCGTTATCCAGTGTTGGAACAATCGTTACTCCAGAGCCAGCAAGCGACGATGTATCTGACAAAATCCCATTGGCGCCATAGACCCATTCCGTGTCAAATTCCCAATCATCAAAATAAGCCATTGGTGCAACAAAATCAATCGCATCCTTGAACTTCGCAACATTCTGACCAACCTCTGTGAATTCCGGCGGCAAAATATAAACACCGAGCTCCATATCTGCTTTTATCTGATCGATGTCTTCACGAACGTCCTGCACATAGCCGCCGATTTGATCCGTTCTCCATTCATTCCATTCATTCCTGCGATTAGAATCCACATTAAAGTTAATATCGAGCGGAGAATATCCGTAAATACTCTCGTATAGGTTAACCGTGTAGCTGCTTACATCCATGTTGTAATCGTCAAATCTCAACCAATCGAGTACCACGCCATCTATATCATAGTTGCTTACAACCTCTTCAATTATCGAGCGCTGATAGGCTTGAACATCGGGATGGATCGGGTTGACGAAATATTCACTGCCATTCGAGCCTGTAAAAGGGACTACATTACCGTCAACGAAAGCGTGCATTTGCCAGCTTGGATCCTTAACAAATGCTGCCTGATCATGGAACTGGGGAATCCATGCACGAACCTTGATACCATACTGATGCGCCTGTGTAATCACATGCGAAAGCGCGTCGAAATTCTCATAACCGGCGGCAATCGGGGCAATCGCACTGTCATAGAATACATGACCAGAAGGCACCTCATCGTCTTCATCCTGCTTTACGTTCATGCTAATAATATCGACATTGTACTGAACAGCTTTTTGAATGAATGCCGTTACGTCAGCGACATTTCTAAATTGGTTAACGGTCCGCACAATGATCTCGGTTCCGAACGGTGCTTGTTGGCTTGCCTGAACTCCCAATGAATGAGTAGGAAATAGGACACTGACAAATAACACAAATACCAGCAATTTCAAACCTTTAGTTTTAATCACCCTAACATCTCCACCTTTTTCGTTAAAAGTTTAAAGCATTTAACTTTCAGGCTAAAAAAAATGTTAAAAACGTGAGATCACATATCGAGCGACTAACTGTTTGATGATTAAGTCCTAATAATGGTTTGTTTTTTCAAGTTGTTATTCAATCCACTGCAAGCACCTCGAAAGTTTAAAGCTTTTAACTTTAGCTAGATATTATCACTCAATCGGAAATGCGTCAATAACTGGAAGAAAAATATTGTTCTTCAGTGCTAAGCGATTCAGTACTGTACTGACAAGAGGAACACTACAATCAGGAGGAGAACTAGATGCCTCGCATTTATCCGATCACGTTCGCAGTGGACACAAAGGGAATAAGGGGGGAGAAAAAGGAAAAGAACTCCTTGCACCCGTCCCCAAGCGGAGCGTGCAAGAAGTTCCTATCGAAATATTGGAGTTACAGCATCTACTTGTTCAACCTAAGCTTCTTCGACATACTCCCAATCTGGATAAAAACTATATTATTTAACGACGCCATGGGGATCTATAACAAATTTCCGGGAAACGCCGCGATCAAAATCTTGATAAGCTTTTGGAGCGTCATTTAATGATATAAGCGTGGCATTCACGGCTTTAGCAATTTGTGCACGTCCGCTCATGATCGCCATCATTAATTCTCTGTTGTATTTCATAACTGGCGTTTGGCCTGTCACAAACGTGTGGGACTTCGCCCAACCGAGACCAAAACGAATTTTCAATGTTCCAATTTTCGAATCCTCATCCACAGCACCTGGATCCCCTGTTACATAAAGTCCCGGAATTCCTAAGCTGCCGCCTGCACGAGTAACTTCCATAATGGAGTTCAATACCGTTGCTGGCGCTTCGCCATGCCCCTCCCCATGCCCATGCGCTTCAAAACCAACACAATCTATCGCCGAATCTACTTCAGGAGATCCCAAAATTTGATCAATTTGTCCAGCCAAATCACCATTCTCACGAAGATTAATCGTCTCACAACCAAAGCTTTTCGCTTGGGCAAGACGCTCTGCATTCAAATCGCCGACGATAACAACCGCTGCCCCTAGCAATTGAGCAGAATGCGCTGCAGCAAGACCTACCGGAYCTGCACCGRCAACATATACCGTTGAACCCGGGCGAACCCCAGCACTAACCGCACCATGGTAACCTGTTGGGAAAATATCGGAGAGCATCGTTAAATCCAGAATTTTTTCCATTGCTTTCTCTTTATCTGGGAACTTCAATAACTGAA
>NZ_JBFTSN010000250.1:0-9496 GCF_056400045.1 Paenibacillus sp. 01L418 | reverse complement strand
CCCGTCGCGAACGCTTCGCAATTTTTTTGGCGTTGTAAATATCGGAATAAAAGTAACCGAGGACGCTTCATTTGATGAGCTCATTATTCGAGTAAATGAAATGTTAAAGCAGAAAACAGGAAAAGAAAATTTGCAAAATATTATTTATAACAATGTAGCGCTCGAACGCAACAAAGCTACTCTTTTTATTCCGCTGTTTCTCAAAAGCTGGTTTGTTGATTTTGGTTTTCGCACATTAGGAGAAAGCAGAAGAACGATGACGTTATCCAATGTTGGCAACATCATTTTTCCGCAGCAAATGTATGACTATATCGACGTTATTGAGGCTGTAGTCTATCCATCAAATAAAAGCCCAGTAAGCTGCGGCGTCTGTACGGTTAATGATAAGCTGACGATTACGTTTACGAGAAGTATTGTAGAAGCCGATATACTGCAATATTTTTTCTCTTATTTAGCGACTCAGGCTGGGCTTGACGTGAGAGTATATTCAAATGATTGGGGGAGGAACGGATGAGGTTATGCAATCGATGCAATGTGAGTGTTGATGACCAGCACGACTATTGTCCGTTATGCTCGAGGCCTCTTGGGAATCGTGGGAATAGTGCATCAGAGTACCCCTCCTATGCAAAATTACATCAAGAAACAGCCGTATTTACACGAACGAAGCTGTTTATATTTTTAACGATATCGGCTATTGTACTCTCGATTACGATTAATTTATTAACGTTGCAGCTCAATCCTAAATTGTGGTCTGCGATTGTGACGACCGGGTTAATCTATGCATGGGTGATCGTCAAAGATACGATATTGTCAAAGGCGCATATCGGCAAAAAGATATTGTTTCATTACGCAATATTAGCGCTTTTTTTACTCGTAATCGATATTTTTGTTGGGTTTATGAAGTGGTCAACCACCTATGCCATTCCGCTCTTTGGTATGGCAGCAACTTTTATGATGACTCTGCTCGCCATTATAAAAAAATCGTTATGGCATAATGATATCGGTTATTTATTAGCGATGTTTTTCATCAGCCTATGTCCTGCGATTTTATTTATTTTTCAATTAGCGGATGTCATTTGGCCAAGTGTGGCAGCGATTGTGTACTCATTGCTCACGATCATCGGCATGATTATTTTTTCGGATCGGCAATTTAAAGCAGAAATAAAGAAACGGTTTCATTTTTAAAAGGTTTAGAAAGGTTTATTTCATATCATCGAAGAAAAGGAGCAAATCTCAAAATCATGCTCCTTTTTTTGTTACATATTGACAATTAAATTGTACTAGTGCAATAATACAGCCAAGAGATAAGGCAGGTGATGTGTACGTGCTAAATTTTTATGAATTAAAGCTAAACAACAAGGAGCCCGTATACGTGCAGGCCGCATTGTATGTGAAGAGGCAAATACTGCTGGGGAGAGTTGAATCGGGAGATAAGCTGCCGTCTAGGCGAGAAATAGCTGCACAACTGAACATTAATCCGAATACAGTGCAAAAGGCTTTTAAGCTTATGGAGGATGAAGGTTATGTTCGCACGAGCAGTACGCTCGGCAGTGCCATTTATGTAGATGAGGCGATCTTAAAGCAAATTGAAGCTGAGCTGACGGATGAGTTAGTGAAAGCGTTTATTGGCTCCGCTAAGGAGATTCATTTGTCGTTCCAACAAGTCATTTCTCTCATTAGCGAGCGTTGGGAATAGTTTTTTTTGGCGTATCTGTACTACTACTATAATACAATTGAGGTGGTATTATGAGAACCTTTTATCGACTGCTGCAATATGAATTTTCAACCTGGTTGAAAGCGATTATGCTGCTTTGCACAGCTGTAATCGTTATCCCTCTTTATCTGCTCCACATGTTTGTCAAAGACTATGGTGAATATACCGTTCACGAGCGCTATGAACATATTTATGCCTCTTCAGGCTGCATCATCGTATTCCTCCTATGCATAGCAGCAGCATGCGGATTTTTCTTAAAGACGATTTATGCAGGTTATTGGGGCAGTAAAAGTATATACATGTTTTTATCACTACCTGTAAGGCGTGAATCGATTTATTTTAGCAAAATCGTTGTTTTTTTCATTTGCTTGCTCATGCTGCTCGGGTCGCAGCTAATTAGCATAAAGCTTGGATACGATGTGGTATCGGCGAAGTTTACGAGCTATGGTGGAGGCCGCTTTTCGATGACAAATGGACTTTTTTTAGCTGTTATCCGTTCTGATTTTTTTCGAATCATCATGCCATTAAACCTAAGCAGAATCATATCATCAGCAAGTATTTTATTTATGATCACAACAGCTCTATATTACGGGGCTTTATGCGAACGAAGCAAAAGGTACTGGGGTTTAGTCGCTATTGGAGCCGCGGTTATAGTGGTAATTAAAGTGCTGAGCTATCGAATGAGTGAATCCTATTCTTATGCAGCACCAAGTCATTTGTATATTAGCAGTTCAATTATGCTTATTTTAAGTGGATTATTCATATGGCACAGCATCAAGCTAATAAAAAAAGCAGCTATCGCTTAAGAAAGGGATGGAATCGCTATGAAAAAGCTGAAAAACCATGCAGTTCTCGTTGCGTTAATTGCAGCGATAGCTGTCATAGGGATAATGTCCGGCAGTATCTACGCGAAGAAGGATCAAGGGACATTTTATTTAAAAGATTTGCAGGGTTCACGTCAAGCAATTGAGGATGCAGTCATAAGTGGAGAGCTGAAGGATGGGAGCCATCGCACTAGCTTCCGTATTGAGAAAGGTCAAGTGAAAACGAGTACCGTGTTATTTGAGCAGATGCAGCAGCAAACCCCAAAACGATTTATTCCGGGAAATGCTAAAATAATGAATGGCATTGAATATGATATTTCGAATACTGGACCGCTTTTTGAAATCGTTGCTCGTGATCGAAGGAACGCAATTCCCATTCCTATCGGTACGGCAACGGTTAGCCCGCCTGTTCATTATAATAGAGCGGATCAGAAGGATAATAGCGTCACTTATACGAATGCTCTCGAATATGGACTTGCCAAAATTGGCGATAACGTATATTTTACATTGCCAACGACAACGCATTACACAGGAGAGAACGGAATCTATGAGTTAAAGTTTTCAGATAATTGGGGTTATCGAGGCATAACCGGAGACAAAGGGCAGGAGCCGCGTACCGTGGCAACCTTCAGCCTGGATAAAAACAAAGACAATCCAAATTCAAGCATTGAAATTATTGGATTAGAAGCCGTTGGCAGCAGCTTGGCATTAATTGCAGTTGAAGATAACCAGCTTATTATTCGTGCATATGACAGTATCAGCGGGAAGCAATTAGGTGAGACAATAGTTCCTCATTTTTACTTGGCAGGACGGGATCGAGCGAGCTCTTTCAATAATCCGAGCGGGGATACCTATTATGAAAACTATGAAGCATTTAGCGATCACGATCAGAACACGCTAAATCTGAGTTTTAGCCGATCCTCTTCAGCAGAGGATGCTGTTGCCAATAATAATAATAAAACAATGTTTAGTTTTCATTTATCGAGTGAAATGAAATTAAACGAAACGATAAAAGAAATCTTTGCGGACGGAGAAGAGGACAATTTCAGCGGTATGCTCGCGATGAGCTTTCGTAACGATAAGTTATATGTCGTCAAAACAATGAGAAGCAAGCCTAAAGATGTAAGTCAGTTTCAATATGATATTGTGCTTCCTAAACGATTTATGATTTATGTGTATCAAGCCTCTACATTGATCTACAAAGGCGAGCTTATGACTGATCTGAATGACGATAATATTAGAGCGATGAATCTATCGCCGCTGCCAGGTGGGTTTGGATACAGCCAATCAGAGTATAGGTATTRCGATAACCTCAAGATTGAATAAAAGGTTTGCAGGCAGGAGGGGCATGGATGATCGAGCTGAAATATGTGGAAAAGCGCTATCCTGGAAGCAGTGAGTACTTATACGTGGATAGCTTAACGATAAACAAAGGTGAAATCGTTGGTATTCTTGGCGGAAACGGCAGCGGAAAAACAACATTGCTGAAGGCAATCATGGGGATTGGAGAAATTCAGAACGGAACCATAACAGTAGAAGGCAGACCAGTAACGGAGCAGTATGACAACATTGCATTGATTACGGAAGAGGGCAGCTTTCTTCCTGATCTAACACCTGTTCAGTATGCAGAGTTTTTGGCTGGTTTTTTTCCTAGATTCAATAGAAAACATTTTGACAAGCTAATCAGCTTTTATGAGCTTGAACCGCAGCAAAAAATCAAAACATTCTCCAAAGGGCAAAAGCTGAAACTTGAAATTTGTGCGGGGTTTGCTAAGGACGCAAAATATATGCTGATGGACGAACCTTTTCAGGGCAAAGATATGTTCACTAGAAAGGATTTTTTAAAGCTGATGGTTTCCAATTTAAAAGGCGATGAGACGATCCTGCTCACGACACATTTAATAGAAGAAATTGAGCATGTTATCGACCGTGCCATTATTGTTCATAAGGGCAGAATTAAAGCGGACTTTTATATAGACGAGATGAGAGAACAAGGCAAAAGTATAAGTGATGTCATGTCTGAGGTTATTGGCTACAAAGAGAATAAATATAAGGAAGCTTTGGATGATTCATTTCCCGAGAAATAGTTGAAGAAGGTTTTTAGTATGAATGCCATATTTTTAAAAATTAGCTTTAATTATTATTAATTGTGTTCACTATTTTTTGCAATATTTTTTCTCTATTAGACCAATGAATGTAATGCTCAGAATCAGGAATGGTTTCTTGCTTACTAAGGCTAGACCATTGTAAAAGCTGTCGCTGCACTTTCGCCCATTCGCGTCCACTATCTGAAGATAAAATAAGCAGCGGGGTGTCTTTTAAGTAACCGCCATCTAAYACAGCACGAGCATTCTCATTCACATTTTTTATGAAACTCAAATTATTGGACTCTCCAATATGATTATAATACATGGCTAAGTCAGTGGCTTTCCATGCGATAGGGAGCCGTTGATTACGTATGTTCTCAGCGGTAAATGGAAGTAAAACGCCTATATTTCCTAAAGCTCTAGCTATTCCAGTTACACGCAGACCTGCCATAAAGCGATTTATCAAATAGGGCTGCAACTCCCCAGCATTTGCATAATAATCAGGGCTGCCGCCATCTAATAAAATGATTTGCTCAACTTCATCAGGGTATCGTTGTGCAAAACGAAGCACCTCTAATGATGCGAGCGAGTGTCCAATTAAAACATAGGGCGCGGTTGCATTTGATTTTTTAAGCAATTCATGCAGTTCATCAACTAATGTATCAATCGTTCTTGGGATATGTGTTTGCGCGCTCCAACCAAAACCAGCATGGTCAAAACTTACGGTTCTCGCATATTGTTGCAGTTCGTTTTGTAAGTAGTAAAAATCGGTAAAAGCATTAGGCGTACCAGACCCAGYAACAAAAACAATGGTTCGGCTACCAGCAGTTCCAACACTGTATACGTGCATGTCATGCGAGTTTATTGTATATCGTTTTCCTTGCGGCAAAAACATTTGTGATTCTTTATTCATCATATTGTATTGCCACATTCCTCCTATTAATAAAAGAACGACAACGGACACTACGATTTTCATTATGACTTTTAATTTTTGTTTACGAGTTTTTTTGTTCATGGTTGATCCTTTATCGATTTTGAAATTTGTTCAGTTGTTTACTTTTTCGTTCCATAATTAGTATATTATAGCATTTTCGTTTGGGCATAACTACAATGCTATTTTCTAATTAAACGTTAAGACCTATGATCAGCCTGTGTGTCTCTTCAGAATAATCTTTCAACCAACATAAGAGGGGGATTGAAATGACCGGTTATTTGCGAGGGCAAATTGCAAAAATGGCGAATGTGAATATCGAAACGTTAAGATACTATGAGAATCATGGTCTAATTCCGGCGCCGATGCGTTCTGAATCAGGTTATCGGATGTACTCAAGTATTAAGTCATCTTACGTTTATAAAAAATGCTAAGGCTTGTGGTTTTACGTTAAAAGAAATCAAAAAAGCATTAACAAAGTCTAGCAGCAGTCAAATTAGTCTCGCTGATTTTTTGACTGTGATCGATAAAAAAATGGATAAAATCCGTTTAGATATGGAACGGCAAGAACAAACATTAGCAATGCTCGCAAGCTTGAAAACAAATCTGCAAGCAGAAGAAAAGCACCCGGAAACGCAGCAAACACTCTACATCCTTCACATGGAATCTTAGCTTGACGTTGTACTATGCTACAGGCTGTAAACTTACGTTATTAAGCCTGTAGGAGGAGTATTACATGGAAAAAACGAGTATCGAACAGCTTACAGCGATTAAACATTTTTTAAAACAAACGAGCAATTTTAGTGAAATGCCAGTGGAGAAAATACGAAATGAAATGAACAATACCGCAGCTGCAATGCAAATGAATACGGATATTATTGTCCAAGAGGTAGTAATCGGAAACCTATATGGTGAATGGATTACTCCTGCCAATTTAACTGTAGATGTGAAGAAGGTCATTCTTTACTTCCATGGCGGTGGTTTTATAGCAGGCACTTGTGCATTCTATCGTGATTTGACAGCAAGAATAGCGAAATCCAGTGGGGTGAAAGTGCTTGTCATTGAATATAGACTTGCACCGGAGCATTCGTATCCAGCTGCAAACGAGGATTGCCTTACTGCCTATCGTTGGTTGTTTGAAAACGGTTATTCCGCTGCTAATATGCTATTTGGCGGAGATTCGGTAGGCGGAAGCCTTGCGCTTATGACCTTGCTTTCACTTCGAGATCAAGGAGAGATGCTTCCAGCTGGTGCTTTTCTCATCTCCCCGCATACGGATCTAGTTCATCTGGATGGTGAATCCTACATGACTCGATCGGAGCTTGATCCTACAGGGAGCTTGGAGGGCAATCGCAGGATATTGAACACATATTTAGGCAACAGTACGGATGATATCCTGCTCTTATCCCCCCTTAGAATGAATTTGAGCGGGCTGCCCGATTTGTTTATCCAAATAGGCGATCATGAAGTTCTGTTAAGTGATTCTACACGGTTTACGGATCAAGCAAGAGCAGCAGGTGTCGCTGTTACGCTGGAAGTATGGGATCAGATGTGGAGTGTATTTCATTTTCTCGCCTACATGCTTCCGGAAGCGCAGCAGGCTATCGACCATATTGGTCATTTTGTGAAAAAGAAGCTGTCTTAAAATCTTTATTTTTTCATCTTGTTTAACGAACTGGAGGAGAAATGGATAACATTCAATATTTATCGCAATTCAATTTGCTTCATTCACTCACAATAGAAGACTTGATAGAGATGGATGAAATGACCTCTATTACCGTTATCCCGAAAAAGACATTTATTCAAACACCGGAATCTTTTTCAGAAGGGCTTTATTTTGTGAAAAAGGGAAAGGTTCGTTTATATAAGCTGAGTGTGGAGGGCAAGCAATTTACTTCGGATATATTAGGTGAAGGAAATGTATTTGGCGAGATGAATATCATTTCATTTGGTACACGGGATCACTATATTGAAACGATTGAAGAAAGCCATATTTGTTTGATGAGTAAAGATAGGTTTGAAAATTTTTTAATGCAGCGGCCTCGCTTCATGATGAATTTATTACAGGTATTAAGTGATCGAATTAGTGCGATGAGTCGTTTAACACAAAATTTAGCTCTAGGAGGTCTTCATGATAAAATTTTGCATGTTCTCATGAAACTTTCTGAGCAATTTGGAATTACGAGCATGGATAGGGATGAGTATTGCAAAATTGATTTTCCTCTTTCACATCAAGAAATTGCAAATCTGGTTGGAGCGACAAGAGAAGCGGTAACAGTAGCCTTACAAGAGCTTTCGGAACAAAAACACATGCTAAGCTAGGTTATGTAGAAAGGGTTGTAAACTAGATTACATCTTCGCTTATAAATAAGAAGTATGCTTGGCGTACTTCCAATTTTAAATGTCGTATAAGCGAGGGAACCGTGTTATGAATAATGAGAAAGCGATGGTCATTTCTGACTCCATTTTATACCGCAAAGGTGCAAGAAAGTTGAGCGATATTCCAAATGAAGTGATAGAACTGATTCATATGGGGAAACTGGAGACGGTCAATTTGACGGAATGGCTCGTTGTCGATCATATTGTACTGCTGCAAAATGTACTAAACGAGCTTGGTTTGGATCAAGAATCCGATCCCATTCTGGATAGGCTGAAACATTTGAACGAGAAAAAAATCATGAAAATCATACCTGCTATCGCAAAGGAATGGCTTAGCTTATTCGCTCGACTAGCAGAAGAAGAGCAGTCTAAACTTTACGACAAATTAGCTGCTCATCCATCAGACAGTGTTCGCTGCTGGGCTGCTTTTATTATCGGAGTGGATCAACGTCTAAGTTTAGTAGAGAAGCTTGCATCGATTCGTCCTTTTGCGGCAGATCACCATTTTGGCGTTCGCGAAATTGCTTGGATGGCTCTAAGGGAATCCATTTCCAATGATTTAGTGGGAGCACTTCATTTACTCGAAGATTGGGTGCGTGATCATGATGCGAATATTAGGAGATTTGCCATTGAATCCACTCGACCGCGAGGCGTATGGGCTAAACATATTGCTGAGCTGAAAGAAGATCCTGCTATGGCTCTTTCTCTATTAGAAGCTGTGAACAGCGATGTAGCCAAATATGTTCAGGATTCAGTAGGCAACTGGATGAATGACGCTAGCAAAACTAATCCTGAGTGGGTAAGAGCTATTTGTAATGACTGGTTGGAGCGCTCAAAGGCGAAGGAAACGAAAAGAATTGTAGCAAAAGCGATAAGAAGCTTGCCGGTGTGACGCTAAGCCCAGGAATGAGGAAAAAGTTTATACATATTCAAACAATAGGGCTATCCTCAAGTAGTGTTATCTACTTTATGGGACAGCCCTATTCACCATTTAAAAACCGTTTAGAAGTAGAAGCACGCAAAACAAGTTCGGGTTCCAAGTGGACCGTCTTAATCATGTTTGGAGCATCGATAAGTTCAAGAATAGTTTTGGCTATTGCCGCTGCGATGGAGGAGAGGGCAACACCTACGACGGTCATTGGAACCTCAAGATTCTCCATCTGCGGAAGATTATCGTAACTAACGACAGAAACATCATGAGGAACGGAGAGGCCGAGTTCACTGACGGCGCGAAGGATGCCGCGAGTGAGATCGATACCGCCGCTTATGACAGCTGTTGGTCGAAGAGGACGGTCCATCATCATTCGTGCAGCAATATAACCATCGTGAAATTCTAAACCGTTCATTTGGAGAATGGAATCATCTGTTAAACTCAGCCCATGATGTCTAATCTCTTCTTGAAAGGCTTCGATTTTTACAGCTTGCAGCGGGTCATGCGACTTCGGTTCCCCGATGTATGCTATTTCTTTATGACATAAATTTGCCAAGTGACGAACCGCTAGCCGAATGGCTTGACCACGGTTAACATCGACTGCGGAATAGGACGTATAGTCAGCGGCAC
>NZ_JBFTSN010000249.1:0-9497 GCF_056400045.1 Paenibacillus sp. 01L418 | reverse complement strand
CGGTGGAAGGATACAGAGTTCAGCTATTCTTCCCGTATTGCATAACGATCATTTTTTTAGCCATTTCAGGTTATAGCTATTTTAAAAAAAACGTCCCAAAAAAAATCCCGCGATTCTTGTTGGGTTCAGCTAATACCGCTATAGGGCTAATGCTGGTCGTTACAGCGGGTCTCATGTATGCTTTTCCTGTATTTAAACTGCCTGAACCGACAGGCGAATTTAAGGTAGGAACGCAAACTTATCATTTTGTGGATACAGAGAGGGAAGAGATTTTTGACGAAGCCAGAGATGGTAAGAGAGAATTGATGGTTCAGGTATGGTATCCGGCTCAAGGTGGCACCGGGAAGTACGCTCCCTTTATTCCCGATCCCCAGATTTTACGTTATATGGCCGGGAATTATGGCCTWCCCGGGTTTACTCTTCAACACCTGAAGTACGTATCCAGTCATGCTTATTCGGGGGCCGAAGTTTCTTCGGCACAGGCTTCATACCCGCTGATCCTTGCCAATCCCGGGTTCGGCTCTTCCAGGTTCCTCCATACGTCGCAAGCCGAAAATCTCGCGAGTCACGGATATATCGTGGCAGTGATCGACCACACCTACAATACATTTGCAACCGAGTTTCCGGATGGTCGAATCACGACCAGCACAACCAACGACTTATTCTCGCCCGACCATGATTACCGGACGGAAAGCGGAAATCGCGACAAGTTGGGAAAAGTTTTAACCGACGATGTGGCGTTTACGCTGGACCAATTCGAGCTCATCCAATCGGGGCAGATTCCAAGTCATCTAAAAGGGAGGATTGATCTCGGACATGTCGGGGTGTTCGGTCATTCCATCGGAGGAGCGACGGCCTATGACGCTACTTACGATCCACGAATAACGGTTGGAATAGACTTGGATGGAGCGCTTTATCGACTGCGTGAGAGAGAGGGTCTGCGTAAGCCGTTTTTGTTCATGAACTCGCAAAGCGAATTCGAAAGATTAAAAATGGTGAAGGATAACCACGCCTATACGGAGGCAGAGCTTAAACGTATGGGCAACACAAGAGAGTGGATGGATCAAGTAACGGAAGATAAAAAGGTAGAGCTTGAACGGATGCGCGAAACGGTTGACGTAGGGGGACAATTCCTCTATATCGACAATACGGAGCATTTGAATTTTACCGACGTACAGTTCATTTCTCCGATTTTCAAAATTCTGGGAGTTACAGGGAAGATTGCGCCTGAAAGAGTGAACTCCGTTATCAATGCCTATATGCTGGATTTCTTCGGTATTTATCTAAAAAATCAAGGCGGAATCTTAATGAAAGGACCGGATAGCCGCTTTCCGGAGGTGAAGTTCGTAACCTCGCTGCTTTAATTCCGATATCAGGTCTCATATTAAGCGTTAAGGGCTGCCACATGGCAGCCCTACGCTGCGCTAACGGGCAGTAAGGACCAATAAATAGGAAAATATAAATGATCATTTTTCTCTTTTTTTGAATTATAAATTCAGAGTATCATTGACTAGATAAATGGTCAGTTCCTTACTTATATCAAAAAAAATCTTCGGAGGTGCAAACCGGACACGTTCATTTAATAACACAGCGTCAGTTTGACTTCGATTCCTCTCAAAAGACTGCATTTTTTAGGGTCAGTATCATACAGCGTCAAAAGGACTTTAGCATTCGCCGCTTCCAAAACTGCTTTCTTGAAATTTTGAAATCGGGCATTCAACGATGACGTCAACTTTACTGATTGCGGTGGCGAACCGCTAGAAGCCTTGTGTCGGCGAAACGACAAGCGCACCTGCCGCACAAGTCTTGTCCAATATCGACCGGAAGGAGCATCAAGAAAATGCTACTGTTGTTCACTCCGTTTCTTCTCCTAGCGTTCACCGCCCTCATTCGGGCGGTGTTTACGTTCGCGCGAAAAGCTGGGGAAAGCGAACAAGGCGAAGGATTGACGTTAACCCGGCTCGTAGACGGCATTCTACTTTCGATCGCCTCGTTTCTCCTGATCGTTGGCTTCATATTTGATGTGAAAGGGGTACCAGGAGGAGCGCCGTTGAAAATGTACTCAGAAACCGGAGAGCCATTATATGCATACGCATCTCTGTCCCACAAGCATAGTGCCGTACTTTGCGTAGACTGGTTGCTCGGCTTCTTTTCCTATTGGGCGCTGAGAATCTATCATAGGAAGCTTTCTCCAATTGTATATACTTGCTGCAACGTCTTTTTGGTTCTTTGCATTTCGCTGACCGCAGTCTATTTCATTCATACCGGCTTTTCCAATTACGATTTTAATGAGATCTTCTCCGTGTTGCTTCTTCAAACCGGGAGCTTAACGTCTTGCCTGCTGTATCTGGCGCAGCTCAAGCGCTCATTGGACGTATGGAAGGCGTTCGGAAGGGAGGAAGATGCGGAGACGATGCCCGCCTGGCAGCGGCCTCTGCATCGCTTCATCATCATGCGTCGCCGGGCAATTCCGGCGCTATGGATCGCACTGCTATTCCCCGTTCAGCTTGTTGTTCAATTGCTTCTAGTCTTGTTCGGGCAGCGGCCGGATGGTGTAGTTCGGGCGTTTCTGGATACGAGCGGCTTCTACTTATCGAGGCTGCCGGCGCCACCGCCGGAAATGGTGTCGGGGGATGGCCATTATTTGTGCACCGTCGCCGCTCTGGGACATCGATCCCTAGTCAAGCCGCTTAGGCCGGGAACCAGGCACGGCATGTCTATTACAGTGAATCGCCAGCTGATGATCGCTAACGCGTTCGAAAATGTGCTGGAACAGTACATGCCCGCCGGCCACCGGACGATTCGCCGACTATACGACAAATACGGCTATCCGGTAAGTCGGCAGATTCGCACGAAGACAGCAGCTGATGTGATCTATGTGGCGATGAAGCCGCTGGAATGGTTCTTTCTGCTCGTTCTGTATACCGTCGACATTCGCCCGGAAGACCGGATTCAAGTGCAATACAGTGGATTCGGTAAAAAGAGTAGTCGACCGGACGCCGAATTGACAGGGTAACGCTGAACATAAAGTATCGGAATGGAAAACAATATTATTTACTCAGCAATGAATCATGAGGCATTAATTTATTCAAGCGGATTTAAGCTAACGGATAACGTTAGTTCAATTAAGAACAAAGGCAATCGACCAAAATGATCGGTTGTCTTTTCTACACTAACGGTCGTAAACAAATATAATTTTGCAAAAGAATGATGATACTCTAAGTTTTTATCCACGTCCAAAATTAAAAGATCGGATATAGATCGTTTAACTAACTGGACAGGTTAGTTGGATAAAAACAAAAGAACCTCGGACACAGCTTATTTCAAGCAGTGCCCGAGGTTCTTAGTATTGGAATTGTCCTTAAGCGGCGACGTCGCGTCTCGTAAACAGTAACCAAGCTAAGAATTGGAATACGATGTAGTAGGCGACAAGTATCATAATCGAGAACGTCAACGTCATTTCCGGTCTTAGCGGCGTCGCACCTTGCATATATTGCGTCAGGTCGATGTTGGAGAAGAGCAAATACTTGACCCAGCTATAGCCGCTGAGAAGCGCCGATAGCGTATTGCCGACCAGCATGAACAGAAGCGAGAAGGCTATGGCCATCGAGGAGCTGCGGAACGTGGACGAAATCATGAAAGCCATCGTAACGTACATGAGCATGGATACGATCGAGAAAGCGTATTTCTCCAACGAATTCAACAAATAGGAACTTTCTTGGATAACTCCGCCATCGGTAATCGATATTTTCGCTTGGCTTGTTCCTTCGAAGCCTTCGAGAATACCGCCGGCCGCGTAAGCAGACGCAAATGTCAATATGAGCAGCAGAAGCGCGAACCCAAGCGTGGCGATGTATTTGCTGATCATAATTTTCGTGCGCGAAGCCGGACCGACAAGCAGCAGCTTGATCGTGCCCCAAGTAAATTCGGCCGCAATCATATCGGCAGCGATAATGACGGTTAGAATCGTCGCTAAAATAATTAAGTATGATGATGTATCTACATAATTCCACAATGACAATTCGTTAGGATTTGTATTTTGTTCCAAATAATATTCATTGAGCTTGATTTCGTTAGTGAAGTATGTTTTGTCCTCCTCCGAGAGTTCTTTGTTTTCTTGAAGCTCCTGCTGCATGTTGCTATTCCGTTCGGTCAGGTTGTTTTGCCAGTCGATCGTATTATTTTTGCCTGATTCCCACTTCATGATGCCGCTCATTAATGCGATTGTAAAAACGAGGAAGGCGATCATAAGCCATGTACGAGGACGACGATATATTTTCATATTTTCGTTTCGAATTAGATTAGACAGACTAGACAACCATCTCACCTCCGGTAATTTCCAAGAACTGTTCTTCAAGCGACTTCTGCGCCACTTGAATGCCGAGCACGTCAATCTCCGAGCTTACAAGCAGCCTTGTAATATCGGGGATGGCAGCTTTGTCAGCCGCAATTTCGAGCTGATTGCCTTTCACCGTAATGCGGGATGCATCGAAGATGGCGGATAGCAGCTGCTGAGCGGCAAGTAAATCGCCGACTTCGATAACAATCTTCGACTGTATCGAATCGCGAGTTTCCTGCAAAGAGCGAATATCGATGAGCTTGCCGGCTTGTATTATCGCAACCTGGTCGCACATAAGCTCCATTTCGGACAGAAGATGGGAAGAGACGATGACGGAGATGCCTTCTTCTCTCGTCAGCTTGCGCAAATAATCGCGCAGTTCTCGAATGYCTGCAGGGTCGAGCCCGTTTGTCGGCTCATCAAGGATGAGCAACGATGGACGATGCAGAATCGCTTGGGCAACGCCAAGCCGCTGCCTCATGCCGAGAGAGTAACGCTTAACCTTCTCGTGAATACGGTTCTGAAGTCCGAGAAGCTTAACGACCTCATTAATCCGTTCCTTCGTAATGCCTTTATGCCGACGGGCAAAATGAACAAGGTTTTGATAACCGGTCAAAAATTTATACATTTCCGGGTTTTCTACGATCGCTCCTACATGCGTCATAGCAAGCTCGAAGTGCTCGCGGACGGATATGCCTTTAATTAGGGCCTCGCCCTTCGACATCGATATCAAGCCAACGATCATCCGTATTGTTGTCGTCTTGCCGGCACCGTTCGGTCCGAGAAATCCGAATACTTCGCCTGCGGGTATATCGAAACTAAGATTGTCGACGATCTTACGTCCGCCAATCGATTTGGTCACGTTGCGAAGCTTCAAAACGGCTTCTGTCATGCGTTAAAACCTCCTAGTATTATCTTACATATGGAACTATACTGGAAGTTGCTTTGTCATAAAATAGACCTTTGATCAGGATTTCTCCCCTGCTTAGGTCGAGTATGAACGTTTTTCAAAGCATTTTTTAAACAAGTACTTAAAAATATGCTTGATAAAATAACTATGGATTATTTACAACATAATGAGGTATCTCTCGGATTTGTACTAGAGGGTATAGGTGCACTTTCTGATCATTACCCTGACTAGACAAAACCCGAAAGATGATCACTCTTTCTAAAGTGTCTATCTTTCGGGTTGCAGTTTAGCCACGGCAGCTGTTAATCTAACGGGCAGGTTACGCTAATGAGTATTCGTTCTATAACCGTGATCCGATATCTTGCCAAAATTGCATTAGAAGGAATCCCTGTTGTCAATAGAGAAGTCATTTAAATCAAATATGCTCGTTGCAGGGAGCTAGAATAGGAATGAAAAAGATCTTCATTATTGGAGTTGTAGCTAGTGGTAAGACGACATTGGCTAAACGCTTATCGCAGAAAGTTAGTGTACCTTGTTATGAACTTGACTCCATAGTCCATCATCAAACACCCATGGGACGATATAAACGTTCAGCAGAAGAACAAATTGAGGTTATAAAGGAAATAGATATACACGGTACATGGATATTTGAAGGAACAGATAGAGAGTCCTATCAATGTTTGTATGAAATGGCCGATACAATCATATTTCTTGATACTCCATTGTGGACGCGAAGGATAAGAATCCTAAAGAGATTTCTTAAGCAAAATCTTGGTATTGAAAAGTGTCATTATAAGCCAGACATCCTGATGTTGAAGATGATGTATAAATGGACAAAGGATTTTGAACAAAATAGAAGCGGTTTCGAAGCCAAGTTGAAAAAATACAAAGAGAAAGTGATTAGGTTAAGAAATAATAACAACCTGGACTTTACCTGAACGAATATGACTAAGGGATGGGGGACGTTAGTTGAACACCGAAGGGGCTGCCGCGTGGTAGCTCATCGTTAACAAGATACTGTTGTAAAATGAATACATTAATTGATCTAAAACAGTTGGTGTTTGTGATCTTTATAAGGAGTTTTATGAGAAAACTAAGAAAACACCTGTTGAATCTAGCTTTTGGTGAGTTAGTAGCGGCTATTTCTTTTTTTGTTGTATTTAAACTGTATCTAGATTTAGGATTCGCAAGCTTGCTTGCGTTTTCATTTCTTGTGTTGCAATTAATTCAAGGTGTGCTGTATTGGGTATTTAGATCTCAATCATTAGGTAAAGAGAAATCATTGTTAATGCGGAAAATCCTAATCATGCTTAGAAGAATTAATTTTCTTTTGGCTGTGATAATTGTTATTTTGTTGTTAATGCTTGCACAGAATAAAAGAGACTTATTTTTTGGTATGTTGATTTATGTTTTTTCCGTGATAGAATACATAAATTACTATTGGTATCGTTTAAGCTATGGGAAGTCGGGTTTCAATATTAAATTGCTTATTCAAGCTGGTTTAAAGCCTTCGATTATTCATAAATTAATAAAAAGAAAATAATTCTCTAAACTATCGGATAATAAGAATTCATTCACAAAGGGCTACCGCTATAAGCGATAGCCTTTTCAGCTAAATGTCCGGATAGCGGTTGTTATCGACATGTTCCAGATCAATCGATGTATTAGTATATAATGATAATTGAATAGGAGGGCGTTATCTAAATGGTATATATAGAAACAGGAATAAAACTATTTGTGTTTATAATAGTTATTTCTTTATTCTTTAGTTTGGTACGGTTCCTTGTCCAAAAATATCTAAGTGATTTCTTTCAAGGTTTCTCTGAAAAAACAATAAAAGTATTTAGGTTACTTAAAGGAAAGATTCAAAAAACAGGCTGACCATATGATTAGCGTTTTGAGAAACCGATCTATTTTAAGCATATGCCCAATAATGCTGAGCGTAGAAAAAACGTCAAATTGTTGGCGCTGCGCTATTTATCTGGCAGGGTATGTAAATCAATTTGCGAAAATTTCAAAAAACATAAGGGAAGAGGCAACATAGCTTTTTGAAACTAGGATAAAGGTTAACACAAAGGAAACCGCCTAGTATTTGACATATGACTTTGCCATATGTTAGCATAAATTTAACTTATACGAACGGAGGGGTTACGTGTGTTGATCTAATTCTTCGATACTTTTTGCACAATGAATTGGTTTGTGGTTTAAGACTATTTTGTGTGCATCGTAATCGAAGATTAGTTTGCCTTCACGGTAACCTAGTTTAGTTTTATATCATTGGGGAGAGGGGGAACCCTACCTTTATGCCATATAAACTAGATACAAAGGAAATGGATTGAACCTTTTATGATCTACCCGATGATTGGACTGATAGTCTTCCATAGGGTAATCATAATACTGTGTTCATTCTCAAATTCTTTTTCGATTACAGTATGCGCACAGGCCTATGGCCTGTGTTTTTTTATTTTGTAAGAAATATTGGAGGGTTCCATATGAACGAACAACTAATAAAAGTAGATGGGATTAATATATGTGCAGACAGTTTCGGAAATCCAGATCATCCGGCCATCTTGCT
This sequence comes from Paenibacillus sp. 01L418, assembly GCF_056400045.1. Taxonomy (NCBI): domain Bacteria; kingdom Bacillati; phylum Bacillota; class Bacilli; order Caryophanales; family Paenibacillaceae; genus Paenibacillus; species Paenibacillus sp. 01L418. The sequence continues at coordinate 1,673 of NZ_JBFTSN010000249.1, read as the reverse complement.
AATTATGGGGGCTCAATCCTCCTTGATTTGGTGGGAAGAAGAATTTTGTCAGCGTTTGGCAGATGCAGGACGTTTTATCATTCGTTATGATAACCGAGATGTTGGACGTTCAACAACTTATGAGCCTGGTCAACCGGGTTATACTTTTGAAGATATGGCAGATGATGCAATAAGAGTATTGGATGCTTATAAGATTGAGCAAGCTCATATCATAGGCATGTCCATGGGCGGTATGTTGACTCAAATGATCGCTCTGCGGCATCCGGAGAGGGTTAAAACCATTACCCTCGTTTCAACGTCCAATTTTGCTCCGCATCTCCCTCCGATGGAGGAAAGGGTTATGGAGTTTTTCTCGAATATGGGGGCTGTAGATTGGACGAACAAACAATCGGTAGTCGAATTTGCCATTAATAGATCAAAGATTCTGGTCGGTTCAAAGCATGTTTTTGATGAGAAGAGCATTGGCGCATTGGCGGAAAAAGAATTTGTTAGAAGCAACAATATCGCCAGCATGGGTAATCACGCCTTATTGGCAGGTGGGGAATCCTATCTGGTTAGGACGAGTGAAATCATTGCACCTACTCTGATTGTACACGGTACTGAAGATCCCATTATCCCTTATAAACATGGAGAAAATCTTGCTAATGAAATTCCGGATGCGGTTTTACTGACATTGGAGGGTACTGGACATGAACTTCATTATGATGACTGGGATATAATAATTACTTCTATTTCCAAGCACACATCAATATGAAATTAATACAAGCCGATTTATCGTATGGTTAAAGGCTTATTTCATGTTTTCTCTATGCGGATCTTCTCCATTTGAAGTTATGTTATACTTGTTAGGAAAAGGGGGTGCTTACTGATGGAAAATCTCTTAAGATTATCTGGTACTTCTTCCACTCATGCAAAGCCTGTTATTGGAAAAGCGTTACTTTGCGTGGGGCGAAACATTTTATAGCGCTGAATAAGCTTTTCTAATATTTTGGCTTTGCACCTTATTTTTAATTGTCAAAATAAGGAGCGGGCGAAGTTGAAATATATTAATGCAACAAAGATATTGCCTGAAGAGCTAATTATGGAAATTCAAAAGTATGTTCAAGGAGAGGCTCTTTACATTCCTAAGCAAGAAAAGGAATATAAAAACTGGGGAAGCTTGAGCGGTGGTAGACAATTACTGGATCAGCGAAATGCCGCTATTAGAAATGCTTTTATGAGTAAGAGTAGTATCGAGCAGCTTTCGAAGGAATATTTCCTCTCCATAGATACGATTAAGAGAATTGTGTATTCACATAATGAATAAAGAATAACGGGCACTGGTGAGAATTTCTCATCAGTGCCTTTTTTGTGTTAACAATGAATCTAAGCCATTGTTGACATATGAATAGCTGTCTACATTATTTAAAATAGGTTTAGCATGTGAGAGTGTACATGATAGTTGGAAATTAGCTGACGAAAGAAAGTTAGAAAGGGCTCTGATTTGTGCATAAAACGATGAGCAGCACATCATAATGAATGATGTGTATAAATAGAAAGCGAGGAAATTAAAAATCATGAGTGAGCAAAAAAACAGAAGCAGACATTTAGTTGATCAAGAAATTATCAGCGCTGTTGATTTATTTCCAACAACTGATCTTTCTGAATCAATGTTAATAGAATCGCGCACAAAT
>NZ_JBFTSN010000248.1:0-9521 GCF_056400045.1 Paenibacillus sp. 01L418 | reverse complement strand
AGCTTGGCATCTACGGCGAACATGGTACGGCAGACCAAGCGACATGCCGGATCCCGATGATCATCCGCTGGCCGGGCTGCATAGCCGGTCATGTGGATAAAGGCCTTCACTATCATCTGGATTTGCCGCCGACGATGGCGGAGCTGTTGGGACTTCAGCAGGCGCCGAGCTGGGACGGCCGCAGTTATGCCGACTCGATACTGACGGGCGAAGATACGGGACGCGACAGCCTCATTATTTCGCAATGTGCACATGTGTGCCAGCGCAGCGTAAGGTTCGACGAATGGCTCTACATCCGCACCTACCACGATGGCTATCATTTGTTCGACAAAGAGATGTTGTTTCATATCAAGGATGACATTCATGAGCTGCACAACTTGGCTCCCGCCCGCCCTGACATATGCAGAGAGGCTGCATACCGCCTGCTCGACTGGCATGATCAGATGATGATGTCGATGGAGCACGATGTTGACCCGCTCTGGACCGTCATACGAGAAGGCGGGCCCTATCATGCCAAGGGCAATCTCAGCGAATATGCCGAAAGACTTATCGAGTCGGGCAGAGGACGTTACGTGGAGGAATTGAGAAAGAGACATCCACAAGAGAAGTAGCAGTGAAAATGTTGAAAAAATTAATGTTTGAAGAAACGCCAGCAGTCCTTTTAAATCAATTTTCATGAGAGAGTTGTTCACTTCAGTGAAAAAATGATTTAAAGGATTTCTGGTGGCTTTCATGTGTGTGGAGGGAGGCGAAGGAGTGGAACAAATGAAATCCTGCTGTGCGGCAAGCAGGCTGCAAGCGAACATTGAGCACAGTGTTATAGCGGTCCCAGCACCGTCACAAACTGCCGTTCCGGAGCCGGATCACATCGACTTGGATTGGGCTATCATACCAGGCGGTTCCTTCGAAATGGGAACAATTTCTAGCGAAGGGTTTCCAAGCGATGGGGAAGGTCCAGTTCGGAGGGTGGAACTCGATGCCTTCAAAATCTCAGCTTGCCCCGTGACGAACGCGCAGTTTCGGGCATTCGTGGATGCAACCGGATATCGAACTGAAGCAGAAAGCTATGGATGGTCATATGTTTTCCATTTGCTGGTTTCAGATGAAACGAACATCAGGGTTAAAAATGTACCTCGGCAAGTCCCCTGGTGGCTTGTCGTTGATGGAGCAAATTGGAACAACCCGGAAGGGCCGGATTCGAGCATTGAGGGTCGTATGGATCATCCGGTCGTTCATGTCTCTTGGAATGATGCCGCGGCGTTCTGCTCCTGGTCTGGGACAAGACTGCCGACGGAAGCGGAATGGGAATATGCGGCACGAGGCGGTTTACAGGGCAKGACCTATCCTTGGGGGGACCTGCTCAAGCCGGACGGTAGGCATATGTGCAATATATGGCAGGGAAAGTTCCCAATTAAAAATAATGCAAGCGATGGTTATATCGGTACTGCTCCTGCTAAGTCGTTTGATCCGAACGGTTACGGACTGTATAATATGGCAGGAAATGTATGGGAATGGTGTGCGGATTGGTTCAGTCCTGCCTATCACCGTCAAACGTCTTCAGTGAATCCACGATACACACATGATACAGGCAAAAGGTCGATGAGAGGCGGCTCGTATCTGTGCCACCGCTCCTACTGCAACCGCTACAGGGTAGCGGCGAGAAGCGGCAATACACAAGACAGCTCAACGGGCAACATTGGCTTCCGCGTGGCCGCGGACCTAGTCCCTAAAGTAACTTAACGGCTATCGATACGGAATAAATGGAGTAGCTTAATACCCTCACGGTAACGGTGAATATTACGCCATGTGATCATGGTGTTTAGAATCACGATTAACGTGAGGATTTTTTGTCGTCGCTCTAGTGCTGAAGCGTTCGGCGCACAGGCGAGCCTGCTGCGAATTTTCTCCAATAAATTAAATGATCAACTGGAAAATATCATACCTGATTACCAGAGGTTGGAGCTGGAGAATGAGAAGGATATCGATCTAATTCAGGGTTATTTTTTCAACTATTGGAGCAATGGTCAAGGCATCATAATCGAGATGAAAGAAAGAGCCGCTTGCTACTTATTTGAATATTTTCCGAAACGAAAAAGCGAAGCTACTGCTGCTGTATTCGGATCTGAAGGTGTATGAGGTCGCGGACATGTCGGCTGTACCTACTGCCTTGTTTTGACAATTGTTTGAATGGAGAAATCATGTTATCCGTTAGTCAATTCCCTATGGGGGCAGAAGATGAACGATATGTTCATTTCTGTCCTTTTTTGTTTTAAAAATAATGAGAGAGTGAGGAGTTAGAAAAATGTAATCGACGAAGTTTAGGCACCTATACTTGCGAATGCGATGGGTCAGCATGGCAACTTAAAAAATTTTCATTTGTTAAAATAGGGTGGCAAGTGCGCCGCTTGTGTACAAAACGCACAACTGTAACCTCGTTAAGGTGAGACGAAGCCGTTCACCCAGAAAAAAATGTAGCTAGCACCTTGTACATCGCATTCAGTTAGAGAGGACGTAGGGATACGTCTTCTTTTCAAACGCAGAGAGATGCCGAACTTATAGTCAGCCATTAGTCCCTTTACTTATGACAAATTGGTGGTCAACGTGGAAACAAAGGCAAGATGAATTAGGAGCGGTCGGTTTTGCTTAAAGATGAATAGCTTCCTCCTATGTGTTTTTTAATTTTAGCTCTCGCAAGTGGAGTCGTTCATTAATATACAGGAATAGCAAATGTTATCCATTATTAAACTCCAATTTATTTCTAGCGCTGATATTAGTGATGAGTTGAACTTATCCACATTTCACTTCAAATACATAACGCTGCAATCCCATTGGCAACGATGAGGTCAAAGGTTCGAACCCGGCGGAATCCATAATAATTAAAGCCTTTAAACACAGCATATCGGGTGTTTAAAGCTTTTGTATGGAGAGTAGGTTTAGAATCCTAGTTCGAGGTCGCATTTGCTCTTCTTTTATGATGTGGTTGCGTTTTGTTATAGGTTGCATAGGGTGGACGCGCCACTATAGGAATGTAATAATTGACTTTAGGCGAATAGATATTTAGAATTTTAAAGGGAAAAATGTTTACATTTAGTGAAGTTAAAGAAACGAGAATAGGAAATGAGGTTTAAAATGAAGAAAGAGAATAAACAGACAGCAGTATTGGTCGCGGTGCTGCGAGGACTCATCGTTGTCATCGGTGCTTTTATTACGGCCTATGGCCTTGAGGCAGTATTAATTCCGAACAACGTATCGGACGGCGGCGTGACGGGTCTTAGCATCGTAGGGTCGAATCTATTCGGGTTGCCTTTGGGACTTCTCATTGCGATTTTGAATATACCGTTCGTATATTTAGGGTATAAACAGATTGGAAAAAGCTTCGCGATATATTCCGTGATCGGTATTGCTTCGCTGGCCGTGGGTACCGTCGTTATGCACCATATTACTCCGATCGTAGAAGGCGATACGCTCCTCGTCACCGTTGTCGGAGGCATCATTATCGGTTTAGGGATGGGTCTTGCTCTTCGGAACGGCGGCGCGCTGGATGGCATTGATATGTTGGCGGTATTGCTTTCCCGTAAGCTTCCTTTCGGTACAAGCGATCTTATCTTATTCCTGAACGTATTCGTATTTATCGTCGTCTCGACCGTATTTGGCTTGCAGGGTGCTATATTATCGGGGATTGCTTATTTTATAGCTTCCAAGGTGATACATATCGTCGAAGAAGGCCTCAGCGGAGCTAAAACGTTTAAGATCATTACCAAGCATCCTGAAAGCATGATTGACACTATTCGCGATCGCTTGGGTCGCGGCGCTACGTATAGTGTGGTGCAAGGCGGCTATTCAAATGAGCATTTTAAAGAAATCACATGCGTCATTAACCGTCTGGAAGAGCGAAAAATGAAAGAAATTATTCGTGAGATTGACGAAAATGCTTTCATCATGGTGTATGAGGTTGCTGAAGTAAAAGGTGGCAGCTTTAAGAAAAAGGACATCCACTAACAAATTTCAATTTCTAACCCCTTTTGAAGTGACATCAAATAAGTTAGACAGGTTATTTTATTAGGCGACATTCTGGGAATGAGTTTCGGTACTGTACCGGGTTCATTCCTTTTTATTTTGCCTTCACTAGCTCATCTCGAACTCTTCGATAGCCTTAGCGCCCTTTTTTTAACTATCGTCCATAAAAAAAATTTTTAAGTGTGAAAAATAATAGGCTCTTCGATTGTATTACTAATGTAAGGGCGATATCAGAAACAATGAATAAAAGGCTTGAATCTTAACTAAAAACGCTACGAGGTGAAAGAAATGAAAACAAAATTCAAAATGATTACTATGTCCACTATTACCGCATTATCATTAACCTTTGTAGGTCATAGCTATGCAGCTACTAACCCTTTCTCGGATCTAACGAATATCGCGGTAAAGGATAAAATTGTTGCCTTACAAGAACAAGGCTTAGTCCATGGTATTTCAGACGACTTATTTGCCCCGAATGAAACCATCACAGCGGCACAAGGTATTCAGCTTATTGTTAATGCTGCGAATTTGAATCTAGATTTAGTAAGATTCCTTGTAGAACCTAAAGCTACGGATTATTTCAAAAACGCAGACAATGATGCTTGGTATGCGAATGCCTTAATTACGGCAAGCGTTAATGGAGTCGTACTGCCAGCCGATCTGAATCTTAACAAGAAATGGACGCGTGAAGAGTTCACTCACCAGCTTATTAGCACGATTGAAACGCATGGCAATCTTCCAAAGATTAAGCTTGTTCCTGCCCAGATTAACGATAGCACGGATATAACCATTGATTATGACGGATCCATCCAGCGCGCGCTTGCTTATAACGTAGTGAAATTAGATGAACAAGGGAACTTCCATCCTAAAGCTGAAATCTCTCGCGCTGAGGCAGCGGAACAAATCTACAATGTACTCGACTACATTAAGGCACATCCTGCTCCATCGCCACAACCAGATCAAGATTTAGAAACAAACTCAAAAAGATCGCCTTGGTCAACAAGTCCACAAATACCAGGAACAAAATAAGATCTACAAAATTGGTTTCTCAAAATGATAAAGCGATCTCCCTAATCATGGGGGATCGCTTATTTTTGACTTTAATGAGTATTAACTTTATTTTAAGTGAGTGTTCCTCTTTGGAGCTCGCTTCATGGAAAGATTCTCCTTCAATATCGATTTTAGGCAGACTCTGACCATTTCTTGTTCCGTTTCTTGTGTGAACTGTTATATGGATTCTGACCCGAGAGTTTGGTTCGCGGGAGGGTACGAAGCGGGGGCGAATTTCGTCCCCAAACATCGGATGCCATTCGATTAGAACCTATGGTTTTATAAGGCGAAGAGATAATTGATGAAAAAGGCTGATGAAAATCATCGGTCTTTTTATTATCTAAATGACGGAGTACAGGGAAATGTCATTAATTGTTGAATTTAGGATAAAGAATATACGATTAACATAATGCCCAATACAGTAAGGTATGAAGTATTGTTAAACTGGTGGGGAATTGATCAAGAAGATGCTGATTTTGGTACAGTGAACGAATTGGCATTACAATTTCTTGAAGCAGATAGGCTTGAGTTGTATAACAAAATAAGTGAAAAGATAACTGGCCTTGAGGGATGAAACCTTCAAGGTTTTCTTTTTATCCAGACTAGTGTCGAGTAAAGCAGGCGGGAAAAACGACCCAATGGCTTGTGCTTGTCGGACTCACGCTGATGGCTTTCGCCCTATTAAGGCTTGCATTCAATGAATACAATATAAAACTCAAAATAAGAAACATTCCAGACTTAGCAGCTTGGTTGCTGCTACCTGGAATGTTTCTTTTACAAAATTATAAGTTTGAAATCGCTCGTGAAAGTACTTTGTATTTCTCATAGCGATCCTGATAGAGGGACGTATTAGATTCACTTGGGTAAAATATCCGCAGCGGTTTGACAAGTATGTTTACGGCTTCCTCATAAGTTTGGTAAACCCCTGAAGCTTTTCCAGCGAGAATGATGTTACCCATCGTTCCAGCTTCACTAACGTTTAATCTCTCTACAGGACAATTCATAATGTCAGCTTTAATCTGTAGCCACAGGTCGGATTTAGCCCCACCGCCTACCGCGCGCAGCGACTCAATAGGAATTCCCGCTTCCGCAAGGCATTCGAGGTTGTAGCGCAATTCATACGTAACACCTTCCATTAAGGCTCGGTACAGATGGGTGGAATCTGTATCAAATGATAATCCATAAATCGTACCCTTGGCTTCGGGATTCATGTATGGCGTACCCGATCCGGCAAAATGAGGAATCACGAGCAAATCGGTAGGTGATGTTGCAGATGTTGAATTCAAATAGTCGTAAACGTTAATGCCTAATTTGCGGGCTTCTGCTTCGGCGATTTGACCGAACTTGTCTCGGTACCACCGAATAAGGGAACCGCCAGTAAAATTGAAGGCATATGTCAAATATAAACCTTCAATGACATGCGGTGCGCAATTGAATTGATACTGGAGCATCTTCGTATTCAGAATTGGTGAAGAATAGGCAGGCGTAATACATTCCACGGTTCCGATACCGTCCACCGCATGATTGTTATGTAAAATACCTGCACCGAGAGCTGCACAGGCTTGATCATGGCCGCCGGCTACAACTAACGTTTCTGAACGGAAGCCTAGCGATTGTCTTATTTCATTGCGAATGGGGCCAATGATTTGACCAGACTGAATGAGGTCAGGAAATTTGTCTGCTTCAATTCCGGCGGCATCAAACATATCAGAGTCCCATTCTTTTTTGGACACATTAAAGGCCATGGTGCGAGAGGCCAAGGTGTAGTCTGTAACCGAAATACCCGTGAGTAAAAAAGCGATGAAATCGCCAAACGGCATGAATTTCCATACTTTTTGGTAAATCTCAGGCTGGTATTGTTTGATCCACATGACCTTCGGAAGGGAGAACATCGGATGCAGAGGGACTCCGGTAAGCTCCATCGTCCRTTCCTTACCGATTTTTTGTTCAATGATTGCAGCTTGCTCTATACCTCTTGAATCCGTATACAAAATGGCATTGCTTAATACATTTCCATGATGGTCGACGGGAACAACCGTCTCACCCAAGGAAGAAATGCTGAGGGCGTGAACAATGACGCCGGGAACAGCTAAGAGCACATCCGCGATAACCCGTCTGACGGACTCCCAGACTCGTTCTGGATTTAGCTCAAAAGCTCCTGGTTTAGGCTGTTCCAAAGGGTATTCCATATACGCGGYTGATAGAAGAGTTCCGCCCTCATCAAAGAGCGAAGCCTTACATCCAGTCGTTCCGATGTCGAGTCCCATTAGTGACAATTTATAATCCCTCCAATCATAAGTGTATGTTTATTATAAACAATTTTTGTTTGTTTGTATAATAGAAATTTTGAAATAATCTTTTAAACGAAATAGCTGAAAACTTTGATATATAGCGATATTAATGGGATTCTGCTATTTGAAATGCTATATTCGAAAAAAACGAATTTTAATATTTAAATTTCGTGGTTGCTTATTACATAGGAATTAATTATAATATGTTTGAAACGAACATTAAATAATATAGACTGATAGAAAGGTGGAAGGTAATTTGTCTAAAGTCTCCATGGGTGAAATGCTGCGGGATGCTTCTCATAGGGGCTATGCGGTCCCATGCTTTAACGCAATAAATTTAGATATGGTTCGCGGAATCATTGAGGCCGCTGAGGATGAACAGTCGCCAGTCATCCTATGCCATGCTGAAATTCATTTTAAGTATACACCGCTCGAGCAGATTGCACCCATTATGGTAGAAGCGATGAACCGTGCCAAGGTACCGGTCAGCATCCTTCTCGATCACGGAAAGAGCTTCTCCGCGGTAACGAATGCGATGCATTTAGGCTTTAACGCAATCATGTTTGATGGTTCGGAGTATGAGTATGAAGAAAATGTTCGCAGAACCGCAGAGGTCGTGAAGATTGCTAAAACGCTTGGCGTTTCGGTGGAAGGAGAGCTCGGCTACGTAACTCGGCCAAAAAGCGGCGGGGCGGAAGGTGAAGATGATGATTCCATCATTGACGATACTTCGCTTTATACCGATCCCGAGCAGGCAAGGGAGTTTGTTGAGCGAACCGGTATTGATGCGCTTGCCGCTGCATTCGGTACTGTGCATGGCGTTTATTTGAAAAAACCAGTATTGGATTTAATGCGCTTGGAGCGAATTCGGAATACGGCCGGTGTTCCGATTGTGATGCACGGTGGGTCTGGATTGTCGGAGGAAGACTTCCATAAGTCGATCGATCACGGTGCGTCTAAAATCAATTATTACACAGGGATGGCGCTTAAGGTTGTTGACCGGGCTAAAGAACGTTTTATCGAGTCCGAAGAGAAGACGTTCTATCACGAATTCATGATGAATGTCATTCAGGACTTTAAAGAAGATGCGCAGCATATTATGCGCACGTTCCGCAGCAGCAACAAAGCGTAATCATCAATAAAACAAGTATATGGGGTGTGTCAAATATGTCCGTTACCGCTCGTTTAAATCGTTTATTTAGTGAACAAGGCAAGTGCTTTGATGTCGCGATCGATCATGGCTTTTTCAATGAATATTCATTCTTGGCCGGCATTGAGAATATGAAAGCAGCAATCGAAACCATTGTACGTGCCAATCCCGATGCGATACAGCTTAGCGTTGGTCAAGCAGAGCATCTTCAAGCTATTCCAGGCAAAGAAAAGCCTTCACTCGTGCTGCGTACAGATGTTGCTAACGTATACGGCACGAAGCTTCCTTCACACTTATTCAGTGAACTCATTCATAATCCGGTTGAACAAGCAGTTCGCCTGGACGCAGCATGTGTCGTTGTAAATCTGCTGCTTCTGCCGGGACAACCGGAGCTTCATCGTCAATGCGTGCAAAATATATCAAAGCTGAAAACGGAATGTGAGCGTTATGGCATGCCACTTATGGTTGAACCGCTCGTTATGCTTCCGAATGAGCAAAAAGGCGGCTATATGGTCGACGGTGACATTACGAAGATCGTTCCGCTTGTTCGTCAAGGTACGGAGCTTGGCGCGGATATTATCAAAGCCGATCCATGCGATAACGTAGAGGATTATCATAAGGTTGTAGAAGCGGCATCAGGCAAGCCGGTATTGCCGCGTGGCGGCGGACGGGCTTCTGACGAAGAAATATTGTCGAGAACTTACGCACTTATGCAGCAGGGAGCTTCAGGAATTGTATATGGACGCAATGTCATCCAACATAATAATCCAGAGGCGATGACTCGCGCATTTATGGCTGTAGTTCACCAAGGCGCGACGCCTGAGCAAGCATTAGCTATTTTGAAAGGAGCGTAATCGACATGGCGAAAAAAGTCATTCGCTTCGGCGTTATCGGCTGTGGGTTAATGGGAAAAGAATTTGYAAGCGCCTCAGCGCGTTGGTGCCACTTGAGCAATGTGGATTATATTCCTGAGATTACACATGTATGCGATGCGCATCTGCCTGCGACAGAAT
>NZ_JBFTSN010000247.1:0-9529 GCF_056400045.1 Paenibacillus sp. 01L418 | reverse complement strand
ATTATTCCCCGACCGCAGATCATTTGTTGTTACGATGACAGTAGATTGATCCAGTGACTTAAGAGCGATGGAAGGTTCTTGTTGAGGACCTGATGGAGTGATTTGTATATTGGTCATGAAATCTTTCCTTTCAGATAGTTTTTTTATTTTCCTTGATATAGAACGGAACCAATAATATGATCATCAACAATTGAATAGGATTGCGGGATGTACATATTGTACACTTCTCTTAGTGATGAGCTTATCCATGCCCCATGTCTTCCAACATGTTTCGGAGGATGTGTTACTTTTCGTATACGCTGTTTATTCAAGAGCTGTTCATAAAGATGGGTGGTTAGCTGCTCCATGGTCGTTAGTGACCATCGATTCACGCCCCATTTGTAACCATTTGCTGCAAGCTTATTGCGAAGCTTATGATCATCCAGCAGTGCATTCAAGCAGTGTGACAATTCGTCACTGTCCCCAGCTTTTGCAACCAATCCCGTATGATTGTGTTTCACCATTTCCGGAATACCGCCAGCATTGGAAACAACGAGTGGCTTATGTGCAATCTGCGCTTCCATGACAGTAAACGGATGATTGTCATTTAAGCTTGCGAGCACGACGATATCAGACTGCTTAATCAATGACGGAACGTCATTTCTGCTGCCCGTAAAAATGACGTGACTAGCTAAGCCCAAGCGGTTTGCTTTCGACTCTAACTCTGACCGAAGATTCCCATCACCAACGAGTAGACATATCCAATCATTTCTTATTTGTTTGAGAGTATACAGAGCATCTAGTAAACAGCTGTGCCCTTTTACTTTGTCAAATCGCGCAGGACAGATGATGACATTCGCTGCATCCGGTATCGTAAAGGTAGAGCGTTCATTCATCCGTTGCAAATATAGCTCCACGTTCATCCCATATGGGATAACCTCCATATGCTGGGAAGGCACCATATATCCAACGAGCGTATCATGCAGCCATTTCGTCGGAACAATAGTCAAATCGCTTGAAGTTGCGCCATAATACTCCCGAGCACATGCATACTTCCAAATCGTATCGGACGGCAATTTCCCTTCGAGCGATACCCAGTAGTCAGTTGAGAGACATCCATGGATTGTACTTATTAATGGTATCTCTTCCGGTTTAATTTGCCATAGTGCTCGGGATGAAATGACATCCTGAGTATGAATCAAATCATATTTTCCAAGTCCAAAATAAGATGCTGCAAGGGCATAAGAGCAGAACTCAATTTCCTGTTCAACAATCCATGGATCAATTAGCGACTGGTATGGAGCGTAGATCGCTCGTATTTCGCCTTCGACGAGCCGTTTAAATCTCTCTTTCTCTACCCGCTCACCAGTATTAGCCATATAATAGCTATTTTCATCCGGATGCCTAGCGAACACATCCACCTCATGACCTAGTCGTTCCAAGCTTGCTTTTAAATCTTGAATATAGACCCAAACCCCTCCAACATGGGGGATCAGCCAGTACGTTGCAAGTAAAATTTTCAATTTACTTCACCTCTCTTGACTTGAAGCGCCTTTTCGTACAGCTGTAAAGTTCGATCGCACATCTTATCCAATGACCATTTTTTGAGTCCATAAGATCTGGCTTTATTGGCCAGACGTTTTCGAAGAGAGTCATCATTGAATAGTTTATGAATTTGGCTGCATAACAAATCTGCTCGACCGGCTGGCACTAATAAACCGTTCTCGCCATGAGTTATCATCTCTGGAATACCTCCTACTGCTGAAGCAATGATCGGTTTCCCCATTGCTTGCGATTCCATGACCACGAACGGAAAATTATCATGAATGCTTGGCACTACAACGTAATCCGCTTCCTTCAATAGAGCTGCCATATCGTTCCGATGTCCAAGAAACTTGACATGGCCCTCCAGATTATACTGGTTCATCACTTGTTCAAGACTATCCCGCAGCGGTCCGTCTCCGATCAACCAACATATCCAATCCGAACGGTTCTTTAACAGCAATGAAAGTGCATGGAATAAAACATCATGGCCTTTCACCTGATCTAGACGCGCGGGACAGACCAACAGCTTCACCCCTTCTGGTTTAGTCGTTATTATTCCATTAGTAGATTTATGGAGGAAAGATAACGTATCGAATCCATATGGAATAACATCCATTTGTATATCATTCATGAGCCCAGTTGATTCATATTGTTGTTTAAGCCATTTGGAAGGGTAAATATTCCAATCACCAACCATGCTTCCATAATGATCGAGCGCATTTCCCCATTGTTCAGATAGGGTATCATCAGAAATATAACCTTGAAGCCTCCATTCGGCTTCTAGTTTCCCGTGAAGGGTTACAATAAGAGGTGTAGTTCGCGGCTTAACTTCAGATACTCCAATCGCAGAGATCACATCTTGCGCATGAATCAGGTCATATTCCTTTAAGGAAAATTCGGATAATGCTTGACGGAAAGCGATTCGTTCCCCGTCCATTGCTGCCAACCAAGAATCATAATTCAATGATTTCTCATTGAACCGAAGACCCATATACTGCATGATCGGAGTTAATACAGCTTGCTTATCAATCGACTTACCTTTATCGACAACGTGGTAATTCTGCCCAGTTTCGTTATGAGAGAGGATATCGACCTCATGCCCCCTATCTTCAAGTCCTTTCCTGAGTGCCAATACATAAGTGGATACTCCACCTGTATATGGAACACACCAATATGAAACAAGTGCAATTTTCATCCGTCACCCCTCTTTCAGCCAAAAGGAACAAAAATCATATATGATTTCGATACCAATCTATTGTTCTCATAAGTCCTTCTTCCAACTTCACGGAAGGTCTATAGCCAAGCAAAGTTTGTGATCTTGYTAAGTCCGGCTCTCGTGCCGGTATATCCTCATAACCCGCGCCATAAGCTTCATCATACGTTTTGGACACGATAGAAGATGTCGAATTGCTAAGAGAAACAATCAAGTTTGCAAGTTCCCTAATCGAGATAGAGCGGTTCGTACCGATATTGAATGCAAGTCCGTTAGCTTCCGGCTTGAGTGCTGCTAAAGTACCAGAGATCGTATCCTCTACATAAGTGAAACAACGTTTTTGAAACCCATCTCCATAAACCTCAAGTAGCTCTCCCTTCAAGGCTGCCTTAATGAATTGTGCTACAACACCGCCATATTGCGAATTTGTTTGCCTAGGTCCGTATGCGTTGAAATACCGAAGCACGGTAACTGGCAGTCCCTTTTGGGCATAAGCAAAGCACATATGCTCATCCAGCGACTTCGCCGTTGCATAGCACCAACGATGAACAGATGGGGCACCATAGATACGTCCGGACATTTCGTGAAAAGGCAGCTCCTCATTTTTTCCATATATTTCGGATGTTGAAGCAAAAATGACTTTGACATGGCGCGGATATGCTAATTCAAGTACATTGCGTGTACCGTCAATGTTGCCTTCTATAACTTTAATGGGATCATCTACCGTATTTTTAACGCCTAGAACAGCCGCTAAGTGGTAAACAACATCAGCTTTGGCAATCAATTTCTTCATCACCACTCGATCCATTACTGAGCCTTGGATAAGTGTGTGACGTTTATGATTTTGGAGATGGGATAAAAATTCCGGCCGCCCATTCGAGAAATCATCTATTGTCCAAACGGTGTGGCCTTCCTCCAGCAAACGCTCAACTAAATGTGAGCCGATAAAACCTGCGCCACCAGTTACTACTATTTTCATTGAAATCCCCCCCTTTTAAAGTAAGATGACGTTTTTACGGTCTGCGACTTTGCTTGTAGCATTGCGTGTATCTATGACAACAGGTGTGTGTTTCACAAATAGCTCGTAAGGAATATTCGAATGATCCGTTAAAATTAACGTACAATCAATATTTCTCATATTTCGTGCCGTAAGCGGGACTGCATGAAGCACCGTTTCGCCAATTTTCAGTTCATTTACATACGGGTCAAAATAATCTACCTTAACTCCGGATTCTAGCAGTTGCTCTATAATGTGCAGCGCGATGGACTCTCGCATATCATTTACATCTTTCTTATACGTAACCCCGATGACAAGTACATTGCATTCGTTTAGCTCTTTAGGACGCAAAGTCTTTGCAACCCGTTCTACTATTAAACTAGGCATATCCTCATTTACCTGACGGCAAAGCTCAATAAAAGGCAGATCAATATGGTGTTCCCTCGACTTCCACAACAAATATAATGGGTCAACCGGTATACAATGTCCGCCAACACCAGGACCTGGATAATATTTCGTAAAACCATATGGCTTTGTACCTGCTGCCTCGATCACTTCCCATAGGCTTATATCCAGCTCCTCGCATATCTTCAACAGACTGTTCATAAAAGAGATATTCAAATAACGCTGACTGTTCTCGAGCAGCTTCGTCATTTCGGCAACGCGCGGTGAAGACACGACGACCATGCGTTTAAACACTGCTTCATATACTTCCTTGGCATACGATGTGCATGATGGCGTTACGCCTCCGACAACTTTGGGGATATGCTCCAATTCCCATTTCGAACCGGGATCAATTCGTTCTGGTGAATATGCGAGCGAAATTTCTTTGCCTACTAGGAGACCAGTGGACTCCAAAATCGGCTTAAGCAGCTCCTCACAAGTTCCCGGGTACGTAGAACTTTCCAATACAATGAGTTGACCTCTTCGCAAATGTGGAAGCAAATTTTGTGCAGCTCCAATCACATATTTCAAATCAGGTTGATCATGATCATCTAGCGGCGTAGGCACACAAATGATTATGACATCGACTTTCTCGATGACATTGAAGGTAGTCCCAACATGAAAACTATTTTTACTGAAAAGATTTCGAATCTCGTTTTTCTTATAGTCAGACAAATAGGATTGACGCTTGTTTAACATATTGATTTTTCGTTCATCAGTATCAATACCATAAACCGTATTACCTTTCTCAAGAAACAACTCAGCCAATGGCAATCCAACGTACCCTAGCCCAATAATACCAATTTTATAATTAGTAGCATGCTCTTTCACTCTCTCAACTCCTTTGACTAATCTTCTAGCATCATACGAAAATTAATCAAAATCGCATTAGATAAAAGTCTATATTTTACAGAAATAGTAGAATGTCACGAAGTTTATAAGATTTTGAGGATATTGAATTATACCGACTGGATGCAATTGTTGATTGACAATCGCCTGTAATGATACGAGAGAAAAATAGGTGGATGTAAGTTAACATTATTGTAATAGACTCATATGATAGTGGAATGACAGACAAATTGACCGGAGGGGAACAAATGCGAATACTAATCGCCTGCAGCTGGTCTCTACCTCATGCAGGTGGCGTAAATACGTATGTCAATCAGTTGTCAAAAGGATTACAGCTCGCAGGGCATCAAGTAGATATATTCTCCCCGACGCCGGATGGACAGGGATTCCATGTCCCAGGAAAAAGCTTATTCATTGATAAAAGCAAACTAACATCTCTTATTGCCGATCAGACTAGTCTCTATATGAATCACTATTTGCCCGGAACTGATCCATGGATAACTAGCACCGAAATTGAGCGGTATTGTATTGAAGCAGCTGCCTTGTACTTCGACTTATCCGATTATGACATTATCCATGCACAGGACATTGTTAGCGCACATGCGTTGTCACGTGTTAAATCTCCTAAAACTCCTTTAGTAACGACAATTCATGGCTGTCTCACCAAAGAGTGGTTTGTTAAGTTGAAAGAATTGGGGTTACTGGAACAAGACACAAATACCCCGCTTTGGCACTATTCGGCCATACGTGAAAATTTGGGTGCAACCGTCAGTGATGTAACAATCTCGCCCTCGCAGTGGTTAAAAGATGTTTTAGTAAATGAATTTTCTGTTCCAGAACATAGTATTACAGTCAGCCATTATGGTTTTGACATTGACGAGTTTCTTCAAAACATGAATCGAGAATCAAATGTTACAAGACCTGCTGAGAAGAAAGTATTTATGTGCCCTGCACGCTTTGATGTTGTGAAAGGTCAAATCCATCTCATCTATGCACTAGCCAAACTAAAAGAAGAACGTACGGATTGGATTTGTTGGTTCGTAGGAGATGGTTTTCTTCGTGAAGAAATAACGCAAACTGCCAATAATCTCGGTCTTACTGATCACGTTATCTTTATGGGAAACCGCGAGGATGTTCCTGAATTGCTTCGACAAGCTGATTTTGTCGTCCTGCCCAGCATGCAGGATAACCAGCCATTTGCCATTATCGAAGCACAAATTGCAGGCAAGCCAGTCATCACTTCAGACGCTGGTGGTATTCCAGAAATGGTAACCCACTCATCGACTGGACTTGTATTTCATGCTGGAGATAGAGATCAGCTGTTTCATTGCTTAAGATCTGCCTTAGATGAAGATGATTCAACATCTCTGATTGAGCTGGCAAATCATGCAAAGAGATGGGGAGAGGAACATTGGTCATTGCATGCGATGACTGAACGTGTCGTCGATTTGTATAATCTCGCGAAAAGCAAGCATCCAGAAATAGATAACGGAATTAGTTTGCAACCTATACAACCTACACAAATTATACAACCTATACAACCTGTTCAACGGAAGAAAAAGAAAGGAAGAAGTAAATGGCGCATCTTACGAAGAAGAAGATATCTAATCGCATTAAAAATAAGAAAACGAAAAAACAGAAAAAGAAGACTCGCAAAAAAAAGATAATTAAACGAGTGCTTAAAAAAGCACGTCGAAGATCAATACTTTTTAACCTGAGAAGACCAGAATTGCTAACTGCTCATAATTTACAGCAGATGATCGATTCCAAATTCTCATCAGCCCATGATATTGAACAAAAAAACATCTGGAATCGTATTCTTCAAGTAATGCCTATTGGATACACAATTCCCGATATGAGCATTGTGCAACCGCTTATGAATAAGCGTATAAATTAAGATTCTATTGTATGAGCAGGCTGCCCTTTAGCTTAATAGAAACAAGGAGCAGCTACCGTAGTAGCTGCTCCTTGCTCTATTTAACCCGTGTAGTTTGGCAACCATTCCGTACAAGTATCTGCACGTAATTGCAGCTCATTACACAGCACCCCGGCATGGTGGAATTGTCCAGATAATGGCAACAGTATTTTTTCGTCATGCTGAAAATATTTCCCCATTGTAAAGATGGGTAATAAATAGGTTCCCTCATTATAGATGTTCAGGTTAAAGCCAGTGAAGCTAACCCAAGGAATGCTAGAAATGGGGAAAGTGCCCGGTGGTTCGTTTGTTTTAGCGGCAAATTGTTTAACATTTCCGTACTTTTTTATGTCATCAAGATAACGACTGTAGAGATAGCCACAGGATGACACCACCTTTTGCTGAATACGTTTAATTGTTAACCTTATATTTTTATTTTGGTTAACAATAGAATGTAGCTAGTTTAGCAGACATAATTTTTCCTGTAAAGATCATCACTCCAGAAATTTTTAGAATCCAATTCAAACGTTTATACTGGATAAATACGATGCAAAAGTAAATTAGCTTTGTTCGAACGGTGGATTAAGAGTAAAAAAACTAGGATAGAAACCTACTAAGACAATAAAAAAACCACTTTAGAAAGTGGTTTGAGATCATGTTTAATTTTGTTTTACAAATTGATTTTCTGACCAACACGGTCGACACTGAGCACTCTATAATTATCGAGCAAGCAGAGTCAACACATCATAATTGTCCATTAGTTCCTAACTCTCTCCAGAATGTTGTTAACCTCATCCATCCCGTGACAATAGCGCAAGGTTCCGTTTTCTTCCGCTTTATAACATGATCACTCCGCTTTTAATCATTACGCTCATCGAAAAAGTCTAATCCGGATTCCTTGAGCTAACTTCTACTTCATGATCGCCGGCAATCGCTTTAACCTCATGAGCACTCACGGTGCGTTATGTAATTATTGGGGTCATTATAAAAAGTCAAAAGGTTTTTCTGATTTCGAAGCAATTTTTTATGAAAATCATGTTATTCCCATAAAATGGGGAGAAATGCAGAGGTAAATGGAACCAAAAAAAGGGATACAGTTCCCTTGCTGCGTATAAAAAGAACACGCGGCAAATGAACTACCTCCCTAATTTCGAATCATACCAGCAGTGATAACTCATACATATTTATTTCCGAACGAAAAACTCTCCTGTTAGCGGAACGTCGCCCGAGTTTGGTCCGACCATTACCTCAAATTTACCCGGTTCCACAACCCAATCATGGCTTCTAGTAAGTGTACGGAGTTGTCTGTATCCCAGTGTAAGCGTGATGCGCTTTGTTTCGCCTATTTCAAGATGAATTCGCTTAAACCCTGCAAGCTCCTTGACTGGTCTGACCGTACTGCTGAATTCATCCCTAATATAAAGCTGAGCAACTTCCTCACCTGCGACATTTCCCGTATTAGTTACGTTAAACGATACATCCACTGTTCCATCCGGAGCAATTTCCCTTGCTGAAATGTCAAGATCCGAATACGCAAATGTTGTGTAACTCAGACCAAACCCGAATGGGTACAGTGGGAGCCAGTCCATTTCAACATATTTATGTCCATAGAATGGTGTGCGGTTATAGTATACAGGTAGCTGACCAACCGATCTTGGGAAAGACATCGGAATACGACCAGCAGGATTGACATCTCCGAAAATAACCTCTGCAATAGCATTTCCGCCCTGCTCGCCAACAAACCATGCCTCTATAATCGCGTGCAGATGCTCTGCCTCCCATGTGATCGACATCGGACGTCCGTTTTGGAGGACAAGAACAACAGGCGTTCCTGTTTCATAAATTCTCTTGACGAGTTCAAGTTGTCTGCCCGGAAGATTAAGGTCCGCTCTGTCCAGGTTCTCTCCACTAGTCTGATCGTTGTCACCCACCGCTACAATAGCAACATCCGCCTCTTGTGCTGCTTTAACCGCAGCGTCCATATAGTCGTTGCCGAGGCTGTAACCGAGGATTACCCTTACCCCACGTGAATCATTGAGATACTCAACCTTAACATCGTACTCTTCGCCTTCGACAAATTTGAACGCAACCATCTGATTGGAGTCAAGGTCGCCCCAACCGTCAACAAGCAGCGTGCCGTCGATCCACAAACGCATGCTGTCCATGCTGCTGAGTCCAATGTAACCATCCACTGTATCGCACGGTTTAATTTTGCCTGTCCAACGAACGGTGAAGTTATCTGCGTTTACACCGTCAGCAGGTTTTGTGTAAATCCAGTTGAAGTTTATCTGTTTGTCATTTCGCACACAAACAGGATCTCCCTCAAAAGAAAGAGAATTGTAGTACTCACCTACAAGTCCTTCGTTGCCATCATTGTCCTTGAGCCATTTGCCCGGTATAGTCATTAAGTCGGACTCCAGAATTTCGCAGCCCTTGGCGTAGATAACTTCGGTCGTTTCCGAAACGATGTTTTGGATGCCTTTCAAAAGCGTAACCGCATGCTCAGGCACAACTGGGCTGCTGTAATCTCCGTAACGGGGAACATCCGCGCTTGGTCCAATCACTGCAATCTTGCCAATGTCTCTTT
>NZ_JBFTSN010000246.1:0-9564 GCF_056400045.1 Paenibacillus sp. 01L418 | reverse complement strand
CCTATAATCTTATTATTACAAACATCTATTTCACAGGACTGATAGAGTCGCTTACGAGCTAGATGTTTTTTTTATTTTTTTTATATAACCAACGGTTATGTAAGCGCTTGAAAGAACGTATTTTCATATGTTTTTAGGTCTAATTATATGGGTGCCGGAGGATAGGTTCTATCGTTTATGATAAGTACAGATAAGAGAGGGTAAGCTACTCACCACATAAGGTAGCTTGCGAAGACGTTTTTGCACGAAGCAGAAACAGTAGGAGGAGCAGCTATGAAACCGCTAACAGATAGTCCTAAGCAGTTAAGGGCGACAAACAAAAGGAATCGATTTTGGTTCAAAGCCATTCAGCAGCGTTACTTGTACATGATGTCGCTGCCATTCGTCATCTGGATCTTCCTATTCAGCTATGTGCCGGTATGGGGCTGGTTGACCGCATTTCAGAATTATAAGYCGAAAAACGGGATATTGAATCAAAAATGGGTAGGCTTTGACAATTTCGTAGAGCTGTTTCAAGACGAAAGATTTTATATCGTTTTGCGAAACACGCTGGCAATGAGTACGATGGGGCTTATCGTAGGGTTTACGATTCCAGTTATTTTTGCTCTATTGCTGAATGAAATAAGAGGGCAGTTTTTTAAGCGCTCAGTACAAACCATTTCATATTTGCCGCACTTTGTATCTTGGGTTGTTGTTGCGGGGCTTGTAACGAAGATGCTGTCAACAGACGGCGGTGCGATTAATCAATTATTGATGTATCTTAACATCATTGATACGCCGATTCAGTTTATGGCCAAGGGCGAATGGTTCTGGAGCGTCGTAACCATATCGGATTTGTGGAAGGAAATGGGCTGGAATTCCATTATCTTTTTAGCTGCGATGGCGGGAATAGATCCTGAGCTTTATGAAGCATCGACTGTCGATGGGGCAGGCCGATTCCGCAAAATGTGGCATATTACATTACCGGGAATTAGAACAACCTTTATGGTGCTATTCATATTATCGATCGGTCATTTAATCAGCATTGGCTTTGAGAAACAGTTTTTGTTAGGAAATCCTCTTGTATCCGATTTTTCAGAAGTGCTCGATCTTTATGCGCTGAAGTACGGTATTCAAATGAGCCRATATTCGTATGGTACGGCAATCGGTATCTTTAACTCCGTCGTCAGCATCCTATTAGTGTTTATCGCGAACGGAATTTACAAACGAGTCACCAAAGAATCAATCATATAGGAGGTGCGGTACATGCAAGGAGCTATGAGAAGAAGTACAGGCGATAAAGTTTTTGACACATGCATTTATGTATTCATGATCATCGTTGCTATCGTAACGTTGTATCCGTTCCTGAATGTACTAGCGATATCATTTAATGATTCGGTAGATACGGTAAGAGGCGGTTTAACTATATACCCTCGCGAATTTACACTCAAAAATTACGAGACGATTTTCGGCTTTGAGGGACTGCTTGTAGGCTTCAAAAACTCGGTTATTCGTACCGTTTTGGGAACGCTCATTGGGGTGTTGTCGGCATCCATGATGGCTTACACCTTAAGTCGTCCAGACTTCCAAGCAAGAAGATGGATGTCCGTCGTATTCGCACTCACGATGTATTTCTCAGGCGGTCTCATTCCAGGGTTTCTGCTTATGAAAAACTTAGGTTTGATTGGTACGTTTTCGGTTTACATCATTCCTGCTATTTTGAGCGTTTGGAACGTGTTCATCGTCCGCTCTTATATTGACGGGCTTCCGTATGCACTCCAAGAATCAGCCAAAATTGATGGGGCAAATGATTGGACTATATTTTGGAAGGTTATCCTTCCGCTTTGTCAGCCTGTACTCGCTACAATTGCTTTGTATATTGCTGTTGGACACTGGAACGCTTGGTTTGATACTTACTTGTTCAATAATAGGAGTCCAGAGAATACGACACTGCAGTATGAGCTGATGAAGGTGCTGCTATCCACGCAAACGGGCAGTAATTACCGTGACCCTAATGCGCAGCAAACGCTGGCGTCGGTTTCACCGGAGTCTATCAAGATGGCGATTACGATCGTCGTTACGGTACCGATTTTGCTAGTTTATCCTTTCCTTCAGAAGTATTTTGTCAAAGGCATGACGCTTGGCGCAGTAAAAAGTTAATATTGGTAATAGCAGGTTTCCTGTTATATACACAAGCATGATGAACGAGAAAAAGGGAGGCTTTCAAGCAATGAAAAGAAAAATGCAAATGGCTTTAAGCTTGGTATTGGCACTTGTATTCGTATTTGTCACGGCATGCGGCAATTCGAATAATGAAGGCGGCAAAAATAAAGAAACGAACGCACCAGGCAATTCCACGAATTCACCAACAAATGCAGTAGAGCCGGAGAAGGGTGATCCGATTACGATTCGTATCGCTTCTGGCGACGCGAACCCGAGCTGGGATGATATGAAGTCAGATGTAGGGCAATTTATTGTAGATAAAACAGGAATTACGATTAAACAAGAATTCCCTGTCGGCGGCAGTGACACAGATATGTTTGCCCTTATGGTAGCAAGCGACGAGTTTCCAGATATGGTTATGCCAAAAGGCAGCGCAGGCAAACTGGTTGATGCTGGCGCACTGATCGATCTTCGACCTTTGATTGAGGAGCACGCACCGAACTTGAAAAAGATTTACGGCGAATACTTTAATCGTCTTCGTTGGAGCAAAGATGACGACGCGATTTATGTGCTTCCTCAAGACGGCGTAGGACAAACCTACTTCGAAGCAGGCGGCGGTTTCCAATTGCAGCATCAAGTGCTTGAAGCTGCAGGTTATCCAGAAATCAAAACGGTACAAGACTATGAAGCTGCAATCAAAGCTTATATTGAGAAGAACCCTAAAACAGCTGATGGCCAGCCGACAATCGGCATGTCGCTTAACGGCGGTGAATGGCAAATTCTAATTTCAGTTACAAACCCGGCTTTCTATGCAACAGGTGCTCCAGATGATGGCGAGTTTTTCGTTAATCAAGACACACATGAAGCGATCATGCATTACCAGCGTCCTGAGGAAAGAGAGTATTTCCGTTGGCTGAACCATATGAACGATATCGGTTTGCTTGATAAAGAAAGCTTCGTTCAAAAATATGATCAATATAAATCAAAAATTGCTTCCGGCCGTGTGCTTGGACTGATTGACCAAAACTGGGATTATGGCGAAGCAGAAAACGCTTTGAAAGCAGCTGGCAATTTTAAATCAACTTACGCTCGTTTTCCTGTAACGCTGAATGATACATTCCAAGATCACTCCTTCCAAGGCACAGGTTACCTATCTGGTTATGGAATTGGGATTACAAAGGATGCCAAAGATCCAGTACGCTTAATCAAATTCCTTGATTACCTTGCATCAGATGAAGGTCAAGTATTAGTGAACTGGGGTATTGAAGGCAAGCATTACAATGTAGAAGGCGGAAAACGTGTTATTCCTGCAGATGTTCAAGCTCAAAAATCAAATGACGGCAATACATTCAAGAAAACGACAGGTATTGGCAACTACTTGATTTCTGCTCGCTACGGCGATGGCGTGAAGGATCCTTCTGGAAACTACTATACGACGACATTCCCTGAGCAAATTCAAACGGCTTATTCCGAAGAAGACAAGAAGACGCTAGCGAAATACAATGCGAAAACGTACAGAGACCTATGGCCTGCTGACGATGCATTCCCTGTTCGCAAATATGGCGCAGCTTGGACACTTCCGTTCGAGACGGGCTCGCAAGCAAACGTTATTTTCCAAAAAACACAAGATATTATGAAAAAACGTATCCCTGAAGCGATTCTTGCTAAACCAGCAGACTTCGATAAAATCTATGATGCATTTCTAAAAGATCTTGATGATGCAGGTGTAGCAAAACTGAATGCTGAATTTACAAAAATGGTGCAGGATCGTGTGGAACTTTGGTCGAAATAAGACTCAAAGTGAATTGGCAGGGAGAGGGCTCATCTAATGAGCTCTCTCCCTTGCTGTTAATTAACATAAACTGAAGGGAGATTGAAATAAAAATGATAAACGAGAAACTTCCGAAAATATGGTACGGCGGAGATTACAATCCGGAGCAGTGGGATGATGAGACGATGACAGAGGATCTTCGCATGTTCAAGCTTGCGAACATTGATGTTGCAACGGTTAACGTTTTTTCTTGGGCGCGGATTCAACCAAGTGAAGAAACCTATGATTTCACTGAGCTGGATAACATAATTGACAGACTTCATGGCGACCAAATCGCTGTTTGCCTTGCTACAAGTACGGGGGCTCATCCGGCATGGATGGCGAAGAGATATCCGGATGTCACTCGTGTCGATTATGAGGGCCGCAAACGTAAATTTGGAGGACGCCACAATTCCTGTCCGAGCAGCCAAACCTACCGGCAGCATTCGGGACGCATCGCTGGGAAGCTGGCTGAGCGTTATAAGGATCACCCTGCGATTGTCGCTTGGCATATTTCGAATGAATATGGCGGCTACTGTTATTGCGATAACTGCGCCGACGCTTTCCGAATATGGCTGCAAAAGCGTTATCACACGATTGAACAATTGAATAAGGTTTGGTATACAAATTTCTGGGGCCATACTTTTTATGACTGGGATGAAATTGAACCGCCTAATGCGCTTAGCGAGGAATGGGGCGGCAATCGAACCAACTTCCAAAGCATATCGCTTGATTATCGCAGATTTCAATCGGATGCTCTACTTGATTGTTATTTAATTGAACACGAAGAAATTCGCAAGCACTCGCCCAACATTCAAATTACGACAAATATGATGGGTACTTACCCTGAGCTTGATTATTTCAAGTGGGCAAAACATTTGGATGTCATCTCGTGGGACAATTACCCGTCGATCGACACTCTCGTAAGCTATACAGCAATGACGCACTCGCTTATGCGCGGTTTGAAAAGTGGACAGCCCTTTATGCTGATGGAGCAAACGCCGAGCCAGCAGAACTGGCAAGCCTACAACGCTTTGAAGCGCCCTGGCGTCATGCGGCTTTGGAGCTATCAGGCAGTAGCGCATGGCGCGGATACCGTCATGTTCTTCCAGCTGCGCCGCTCGATCGGAGCATGCGAGAAATATCATGGCGCTGTCATTGAGCATGTGGGCCATGAGCATACGCGCGTGTTTCGTGAGTGCGCGGAGCTTGGTCATGAACTGACGAAGCTTTCAGATAAGCTGCTTGATTCGCGAATTGATGCAAAGGCAGCCATCGTATTTGACTGGGAAAACCGCTGGGCAGTTGAGCTATCCAGCGGTCCAAGCGTAGCTTTAAAATACGTGGACGAGGTTCATAAGTATTACGATGCCTTGTTTGAATTGAATGTTCAAACCGATATGATCAGCATTGAAGAAAATTTCGAGCAATATGATCTCGTCATTGCACCGGTTATGTATATGATTAAACCGGGTTTTGCGGAGAAGGTTGAAGCGTTCGTGGAGCGCGGGGGCACCTTCATTACGACTTTTTTCAGCGGCATCGTTAATGAGAATGATCTCGTAACTACGGGCGGCTATCCAGGCAAGCTGCGCAAGGTTCTTGGCATTTGGGCGGAGGAGATCGACGCGCTGCTGCCAGGCCAACACAACCAAATGGTGATGAAAAAAGTTGATGGGGCTCTCAGCGGCACCTATACATGCAGTCTGCTATGTGATTTGATCCATTCTGAAGGTGCTGAGGTTATTGCTGAGTACGGCTCAGATTTCTATAAAGGCATGCCAGCGGTTACCGTTAATAAATTTGGCAGCGGGGAAGCTTGGTATATAGCTTCCAGTCCTGATAAAGAGTTTCTGCAGTCGCTGCTCACGAACCTATGCAAGGACAAAGGGATTGAGCCAATCTTGTCCGTACCTACAGGGGTCGAAGTAACACGCAGAAATAAAGATGGGAAATCCTTTACTTTTATTTTGAACCATAACTCTGAGCCTTCTGAGCTTCAGCTTGGCGCTCAGCAGCGAACAGAGCTTCTCACGGGTGAGATTGTCAGCGGCACTTACAGCTTATCTGCTAAAGGCGTTATGATTATTGAACAATAAAACATTTGCCTATTGAAATCGTTATTGAAATCGCCCTGGATAAGCTCCGCAGCTGGGTGTTTGGCATATGCTGTTGATAAAAGCCCGGTGTGAGGGGAGCTGCACTTTTGTCTACGAAGCGGCAACGTCATTTATTGAGCTTGCTCGTGCTCATAATGTATGTTTTACTCGTTCTTTTGTTATTAGCCATATTTCTTTAAATAAAGGGTTGCCTGCGACTAAATCATTAGTCGGGGGCAATCCTTTTTTTAATGTAAGAAAGAATATTATTTGCTCCAGATTATCTTGTATATCTCCGTCAAAGCTGATGCAGCATCCAGAGGACATTGATGGCGTTTTTGTTTGTGTTGGAATATTGCAACCTGCTATTACAAATAATGAACCAGAAGAAAGCAAAGCGGTTACGGAACTTTAGCTTCAGGCATAGAGAAAAACCGTAGCGGAAAAGGAGGATGGTTTTGTGGCGACCAAAAGCAAAAGTCATTACAAAAAAATGTCCATGTCACCAAAAGAATATCAATCGTTCGCAAAAACGATGGAGCCGCCTCGATCTGTACTTGGGAATTGTTTGAAAGCATTCGTTTTCGGCGGGGCAGTATGTGTATTTGGACAGGTTATACAGGAGCTTTATGTCCATTTGATGGGAATGAGCGAAGAAGCGGCAAGCAATCCAACCGTTGCAACGCTTATTTTGATATCCGTTATTTTAACGAGCCTAGGCGTGTACGATAAAATTGCGCAATGGGCTGGTGCTGGCTCAGCAGTGCCTGTAACCGGATTTGCCAATTCCATGTGTTCGGCTGCTTTGGAGCATCGGAGCGAGGGTCTTGTGCTTGGTGTTGGCGGCAATATGTTTAAGCTGGCTGGTTCAGTGATTGTTTTCGGTACAGTCGCAGCTTTCTTCGTAGGTATCGCTCATCTTATTCTCGGAACTGGGGGTCAGTAATATGCTGCGAGGGAAACAATCATGGTGGTTTGAGAAACGCCCGGTAATAATCGGCGAAGCGACCGTGGTCGGTCCTGATGAGGGAGATGGTCCGCTTGCAGCCGATTTTGATCTCGTCCATCCTGAGCTAGACATGCAGCAAAAAAGCTGGGAGAAGGCAGAGCGGCTGCTGCTGGAGCAAGCCTCGGAGTTTGCAATTCAAAATGCCGGCATCGAACGCGACCAGCTTCAGTTTTTTGTCGGCGGAGATCTCATGAATCAAATTATTAGCAATAGCTTTGCTGCTCGATCACTAGGAGTACCGTACATTGGCGTATTTGGCGCATGCTCCACCTCGATGGAATCATTGGCGCTTGCATCGCTCTTCGTGAATTCAGGCTCAGCCACTCATGTGCTGGCAGGCACTTGCAGTCACAATTGCACAGCTGAGAAGCAATTTCGTTATCCAACGGAATATGGCTCACAGAAGCCGCCTACCGCTCAATTTACGGTTACGGGTTCTGGCGCAGCTGTTGTCGCTGCAGAAGGTGACGGCCCAGTCGTGGAATGTGCAACCATCGGGAAAGTCATAGATCTCGGCATCACAGATCCATTTAATATGGGAGCTGCAATGGCGCCCGCAGCTGTAGATACGATACAAGCCCATTTTAACGATACAGGCCGATCTCCTCGTGATTATGATTTAATTGTAACGGGTGATTTGGCTGGAGTAGGGCATCCCATTGCAAAGGAATTGCTTATGAAAAACGGCGTTCCGATGAACGAAACAGTGTTTGGCGATTGCGGCCTTATGGTATATGACGTTCAGAAGCAGAAGGTACAGGCAGGGGGCAGTGGATGTGGTTGTTCAGCCGTCGTTACTTACGGACATCTGCTCAAACGAATCAAGAAAGGCGAATTAAACCGAATTTTAGTCGTGGCGACGGGCGCATTATTATCGCCGCTCTCGTTCCAGCAAGGCGAGAGTATTCCATGTATAGCACATGCTGTTGCCATTAGCGCAGGAGGGAGCAAGCATATATGATCTTTTTGTGGGCTTTTTTAGTTGGTGGAGGAATTTGTGTGATCGGTCAGCTGATGTTTGATGTTCTTAAGCTGACTCCTGCCCATACGATGTCGACCTTAGTGGTCATTGGCGCTATCGTTGATGGTTTTGACTTATATGAACCGCTCGTCAAGTTTGCTGGAGCGGGAGCTACGGTTCCGATAACAAGCTTTGGTAATGCCCTCGTACACGGCGCATTAACCGAATTGCATACGCAAGGCTGGATTGGC
Organism: Paenibacillus sp. 01L418; assembly: GCF_056400045.1. Lineage (NCBI taxonomy): Bacteria > Bacillati > Bacillota > Bacilli > Caryophanales > Paenibacillaceae > Paenibacillus > Paenibacillus sp. 01L418. The sequence continues at coordinate 1,292 of NZ_JBFTSN010000246.1, read as the reverse complement.
GTTATATCGGGTATCTTTAAAGTAACTAGTGCCGGCATTTCGGCAGCGATTATATTTTCCTTCTTGGCAGCACTTGTCGTCAGGCCAAAAGGATAACCATTTATACACTTAAGTTGGAGGGTCCTGTGGGATCTTCCAATTTTTTTTGTAGCGAAAAAATTTGTGTACTGTAAAGGAAGTACTGTAAAATAGTAGTATTGAATACTAACTCATGCGTTATTTCGGGAGGTTATGAAATGGATATTCGTCCTGCAGACATGCAATTATGTTCTACTATTCTCCGAAACTTAGAATCTTGTATCCTCGGCAAACAGGAAGAGATCCAAAGATTGTTAATTGCCGTCGTTGCAGGTGGACATGTTCTGCTTGAAGACGTGCCAGGCACGGGCAAAACACAATTAGTGAAAGCGTTGGCAAAGTCAATAGGCGGCCAGTTCCGCCGGATACAATGCAATCCCGACTTGCTGCCAACTGACATAACAGGCGTTTCCATTTACCATCCCAAACAAGAAACCTTTTTATTTCGTCCGGGTCCAATTATGGCCAATATATTGCTAGCCGATGAAATCAATCGCGCAACAACGAAGACACAATCTGCACTGCTTGAGGCGATGGAAGAAGGACATGTAACGGTTGATGGCGATACATATGAGCTGCCTCGTCCGTTCGTTTTGCTCGCTACCCAAAATCCAATTGAATTTGAAGGCACTTATACGCTTCCGGAGGCGCAGCTGGACCGGTTCATGATGAAGCTGTCGCTCGGGTATCCAAGTGAAACAGATGAGCAGCAAATGGTGCTCTCTAATGAAGGAATACATCCATCTGATCGCATTCAGCAAATGATTAATATATCCGATATGATCCAAATTCAGGACCAAGCGCTTAAGGTGCATATTGATGACGCCGTAGGCAAATATTTAGTTTCATTAATAAGAGGAACGAGAGAAAACGCGAATGTAATGCTCGGTGCAAGTCCTCGTGCAGCGCTAGCGCTGGCAAGAGCGGCTAAAGCGAGCGCTTATATTCAGCAGAGACAGTTTGTAACGCCTGATGATGTGAAGGAACTTGCTCCATACGTGCTTTCGCACAGACTTCTTCTGAGAATGGAAGCTAGAATGAACGGTCTTAAAGCGGAGGATATCATCGAGCAGGTGATTCAGTCCACGAAAGTACCGGTTCGGCTAGAGCGTTAGTCGTATGACAGCGGCCAAATCTTCGAAGCTGCGGATGCAGCTTGTCGCAGTCATTTATTTGACCAGTCTGTTCTACTTTTTATTTCAAGGCGGCAAAAC
>NZ_JBFTSN010000245.1:0-9568 GCF_056400045.1 Paenibacillus sp. 01L418 | reverse complement strand
AATCCGAATAGCGCTCTACCGATTTGCCTATTAGCTCATTGACTGATTTCAAACCCTTTTCATCCAAATAATTGTTCAAACCATCGATCATATCCTCTACGATGCTAAAGCCATGATGCATGGCAGCTGTACATACTTGAACGCCAGTTGATCCCATCAAAATAAACTCAACCGCATCCCGCCAGCTCGATATTCCGCCTATCCCGGAAATGGGTACGCCAACTAAAGGATTTCGGGCACATTCCGCAACCATATTAAGCGCAATCGGCTTAACTGCAGGCCCGCAGTAGCCCCCATGCGCGCCTTTTCCGCCAACATGCGGAATCGTATTCCATGTATCGATATCAACTCCAGCTAGTGAATTAATGGTATTGATCAGCGAGATCGCATCCGCTCCTCCGCGAACAGCTGCTTTCGCTGTCGCGGTAATGTCCGTAATATTGGGCGTAAGCTTGACTATGACTGGCGTCCTCGCTGCCTCCTTGACCCACATTGTCTGCATTTCAACCAGATCCGGCTGCTGACCAGAAGCAGCGCCCATCCCCCGCTCCGCCATGCCATGGGGACATCCGAAGTTCAATTCCAGTCCATCGACACCGATTGCCTCTACTTTTTTTACAATTTCATGCCATTTCTCGCGTTTAGGCTCCACCATCAATGAAACGACAAGCGCATGCTCCGGAAATCGCTTCTTTGTCTCGTAAATTTCCTTTAAGTTCACTTCAAGCGGGCGATCCGAAATCAGCTCAATGTTGTTGAATCCTGCTACTCGTTGTCCATTGAAATGAATAGCTGCAAATCGTGAGGATGTATTAATAATTGGATCGCCCAGCGTCTTCCATACCGCTCCTCCCCAGCCCGCTTCAAATGCTCGCTGAACTTGATAGCCGGTGTTCGTTGGCGGCGCTGAGGCAAGCCAAAAAGGATTCGGAGAAGCTATGCCTGCTAATTGAATGCGCAGATCAGCCATCATTTTCCCTCCCTGCAACTAGCGTTTTGTAAATCGAATAAGCTGCCAGCTTGCCTTGCTGCGCGGCGGCAACCACCATCGCATCACCTTGGCCTTCACCGAAAATAACGTCGCCAGCAGCGTAAATTTTGGGATTTGAGGTCTGATAGGTTTCCGTATTCACCATCACCATTCCTCGCTTATGATGCAAGCCCAGCTGCTCAATTAGCGGCAAGTGACGTGTCTGACCAATTGCCTTAATGACAACATCAACATCAAGCAGGAAAGAGGAGCCTTCTACCGGTGTCACCTTTTTTCTTCCTCCTTGTTCATCCTCTTCAAGCTGCATCCTCATGCATTCAAGCGCCTCGACATTTCCATCAGCATCTCCGATAATCCGGCTGGGAGCGCTTAACCATTCAAACTCCACACCATCTTGCTTCGCGAATTCGAATTCAAAATCGTAGGCGGTCATTTCCTCTCTCGTCCTGCGGTATACCATCTTCACCTTTGCAGCCCCGAGCCTCACCGAGCAGGTGGCCGCATCAACCGCCGTATTGCCCGCACCGATTACCGCTACACGTTTACCAGCAAAGTCATTTGTAAGCTCCGTTTTGGTCGCTTCTACAAAATCAATGGCGTCATACACACCGGTTAATTGTTCGCCCTCGATGTTAAGATAAGGCACCTTCGACATTCCTATCGCAAGTAAAACCGCATCATACTGCGCAAGCAGCGAATCTGTGGCTACGTCAGAACCAATTGCTGTATTCGTCCGAATATCAACGCCCAGCTTCTTCACCTGTTCAACCTCCCACAGAGCGATGCTCTGCGGCAAACGAAACGAAACGATGCCATATGTATCAAGACCGCCCGCTTGTTCCTTCGCTTCGAATATCGTAACGGCGAATCCGAATCTTGCAAGCTCGCGCGCAGCAGACAGACCTGCTGGTCCGCCGCCTATAATTGCCACCGATTTGCCGTTGCTTTGACCAGGTTCGAACAGCTGTTGATTATTTTTTATCGCCCAATCCGTGGCATAGCGCTGCAGGCTGCCGATCATAATCGGCTTTGAAGATTCGTTCATTACGCATGCGCCCTCGCACAGCTCCTCAGTCGGACACACTCTGGCGCAGGTCGCTCCAACGGGATTGGCATCCATAATGACGCGAGCAGATCCCTTCATATTGCCGGAAGCAATTTTTTTGATAAAAGAAGGAATGTTGATGCCCGTCGGGCACGCTTTTATGCACGGAGCATCGTAACAGTACAAACAGCGGTTCGATTCCTCTATAGCTTCCTTTGGCCGCATGCCTGCCTTCACTTCTGCAAAGTTTCGCCGCAGTGATTCGACCGGAATAAACACCGCCTTTCCTATTGCGCCCATGCCCATCTCCTCCTTATTCAACTTTAATATTTTTATAGGTTTCAAGTATTCAGTCACGCTGAAAGCTTTACAGGTCTATAACCTGGGCAAGAGTTACTGGTCTACTATAATCGTTCACTTTTAGTCACTTAATCTGTGCGCTGTTCGGTATAGAAGCTCTACACCGAGTTCGATATCTTCCGGCGATGAATACTCCTTCGGATTATGACTTATCCCGTCCTTGCAGCGAACAAATATCATTCCGTAGTTGCAAACATAAGACATCGTTAACGAATCATGGAACGGGCCGCTCATCAGAACGGGCGGGGCAAGACCTATTTTCGCCGCTTCCTCCTGCATTAGCTCCCTAAGCTCAGGCGCGCAGTAACGCGGATCACTCCTCGTATCCTCACGAATCGTGTACGTCAAGCCATGCTCTAAACAAACAGCATCTATCCTCGCAAGAAGCTGTTCCTCCAGCCTGTTCCTGCGACTCCGATCAATATCACGGAAATCAACGGTGAAGCTTACTTTCTCTGCAATAATGTTGCGCGAGTCCGGAAATACCGACAGCGAACCAACCGTTCCTACAGTCGGTGCGCCAGGTTCAGCGCTAGCTAATTCGTTAAGTGCGATGATAACCTTAGCGCTGCCGACCAATGCATCCTGGCGCATAGACATTGGCACGGAACCCGCATGTCCTGCGAAACCTGTCATTTCTACCGTCCACCAGACAGGGCCGGATATGCCGCTGACGATTCCAATCGGTTCATGGAGCGACTCCAGCACTGGACCTTGTTCAATATGCAGCTCCAGAAAAGCAGCTATTCGCCCTTCATCAAAGACATAACCTTCAAACGCAGCAGGATCACATCCAAACGCGATCAATGCCTCCCTGCGAGTCACACCATTTTTATCCGTCCGATCAAGCTCCCCCTCCTCAAGCTTCCCGGTCATTCCCCTTGCGCCAAACAACCCTTTGTTAAACCGGCAGCCTTCTTCATCACAAAAAGCGACAACTTCAATATTTCTAGCTGGTTTAAAGCCTTTTTCAACCATCGTTTGAACGGCTTCAATTGCCCCTAATACCCCAATCACACCATCGAATCGTCCGCCGTACGGCTGCGAATCAATATGGGAGCCAAGCATAAGTACCGGTGCTGCCGAGTCAGCTCCTTTTAGCACGCCGATCAAATTGCCGAACGGATCTATCCGCGCCTCCATCCCCGCTTCAAGCATCCAACTCCGCACCAGCTCTACACCTGCCAAATCCTCCTTCGACAGCGCCAGCCTGCAAACGCCTGTATCACCGATTTTGCCAATCTGAGCAAGCTCATCAATACGCCTGTGCAGCCGCTTGGCATTAATGCTGAGTTCTTTCTCCACTCTTTTATCCGCCTCCCTCAGACACCGAAAACCTGAAGCAGCGTTTCGGCGATAAATACAATCTCATCATCCGTAGTCGACAAAGGCGGGCTCAGCGTCAAAATATTCATAAAACCCGGCACTGTATCGCCATTTTTGCTAATGAGCAGTCCTTTTTGCTTGCACTCCGCAATAATAGCAGCAACTCTAGCAGCAGATGCCGGCTCCTTTGTTCGTTTATCCTCAACCAGCTCGATACCGATAGCCGAGCCGAAAATTCGAAGCTCGCCTACGTACTGATGTAATTCAAGCGGCTTGATTCGGCTAAACAGCTCTTTGCCAATATAGGCAGAACGGCTGACTAAATTTTCACGTTCTATAATTTCTATATTTTTTAGCGCCACTGCGCAGGATACAGGATTGCCTCCGAAGGTATTCACATGACGGAAATGATTGTCTGCTCCGCTTTCTTTGAAGCTTTCATACATTTCGGCGGACACTGCCGTTGCAGATAATGGAGAATAGGCGCTTGTCAGCCCTTTCGCCATCGTCACTATATCCGGCCTTACCCCGAAATTCTGATGTCCAAATTTCTCTCCAGATCGCCCGAAGCCGCAAATGACCTCATCAACAATGAGCAGGACATCATGCTTATCGCAGATCTTTCGCAGCCGAGCTAAATATGGATCAGGCGGCACAATCATTCCACCTCCGGTAATAACTGGCTCAACGATAATGCCAGCGACCGAATCTGCACCCTCCCATAGGATGGTATCCTCATAGGCTTGAGCGCATTGCATTTTGCAGGAGCCTTTCGTTTGCCCGAAAGGACAACGATAGCAATAGGGCGGAGGCACATGGGAAAATCCCACACCTAGCGGTTCGTATTTCAGCTTGCGCTGCGCTTGCCCTGTGGCGCTAAGTGCACCCATAGAATTGCCATGATAGGCGCGGTGGCGTGAAATGTATTTGTACTTAGAGCCCTTCCCACGTTGATGATGATACTGGCGGCCGATTTTGAAGGCGACCTCATTGGCATCTGAACCTGAGTTGGAGAAAAAAAATCGATAATCGCCAATGAGCCATTCATTCAGCTTCGCAGCCAACTCAATTGCCGGAACATGAGATTGAATGAGCGTCGCATAAGCTACTGTCTTCATCTGTTCCGCAGCCGCTTCAGCGATTTCGACCCGGCCATGACCGACATTGACGCACCACATCCCGGACATGCCGTCGAAATAGCGATTCCCGTCCATATCCGTTAACCAGCTTCCTTCTCCCGACACGATAACCATTGGATTCTCATTATGAGGAGAAATATGATGCCATAAATAGTTCCGGTCCTTCTCTAACAGCGCTGCTTTGTCTTCTTCATTCATTGCTGCCTCATTCACGCCCATGCCTTCCTTTCCTCCTTCGCGGCTGCCGCTTCTATAATAGAACGAACCGTGGATGAGACCATCAACGATCCTTATAGACTAGCGTATGCGGCTTCTTCGCTGCATCTTCCAAATTGTTTCTGAGATTGCTGCCATGACTCAAAAATAACATCGTAAAGCAACGCAGGATGCTCGGAAAAGATACCTATTTTTCTGCGGAGTTAATCTTCTAGAAGCTGTTTATGGGGATAAATTCATGTGATCCCTGTTCATTTTCCCTCACATAACCGCTCTGCTCTTGAATATATTGAGTAACAGACAAGAAATAAGCGATGAGCATGTAAGGCTTTTTTTCATTCTGCAGCGTTAACATAATGGAATGAGGTGAGGGAAATGGAGTCAGAGCCGCTATTTATTGTTTCAAGGGAAGATTGGTCGCTCCACCGCAAAGGTTATGAGGATCAAGCGCGACATCAGGAGAAGGTGCACGAAGCCATTAAGCAAAATCTTCCCGATCTGGTTTCCGATGAAAGCATCGTATTGTCCGATGGCAGGCGAACGATCAAGGTCCCTATTAAAAGTCTCGACGAGTCCCACTTTATATACAACTACAACAAGAAGCAGCACGTCGGACAAGGCGATGGCGACTCTCAGGTTGGGGATGTGCTTGGCGTCGATCCACAAGCTGCTAAGGGGCCCGGCAAGGGTCAGGATGCAGGCGATCAGCCTGGAGAAGACGTTGTTGATACCGAGATAAGTATCGATCAATTGGAGGATATGCTGTTTGAGGAGCTGGAGCTTCCTAATCTGGAGCAAAAGCAAAAGGATCAGCTGCAAACTACCGAAATCGTTTTTCACGATATTCGGAAAAAAGGCATTATGTCCAATATCGACAAGAAGCGAACATTAATCGAAAATCTGCGCCGCAACGCCAATGCGGGCAAATCCGGCATTGGCGGCATTTCACCTGACGATCTTCGTTACAAAACATGGAATGAAGTCATCAAACCCCAATCCAACGCGGTCATTCTTGCCCTCATGGACACATCGGGAAGCATGGGCTCGTTCGAGAAATATTGCGCGCGCAGCTTTTTCTTCTGGATGACACGCTTCTTAAGGCGCAAATATGAGCATGTGGAAATTGTGTTTATCGCGCATCATACGGAAGCAAAGGAAGTTACTGAGGAGGAATTTTTCAATCGTGGGGAAAGCGGCGGCACCATCTGTTCGTCCGCTTATCAGAAAGCGATCGACATCATCGATAGCCGGTATCCGACTCCCAATTGGAATATATACCCGTTCCACTTCTCTGATGGCGACAACCTAACTTCAGATAACGAACGCTGTGTGAAGCTAATCGGTCAGCTGATGGAGAGAAGCAATATGTTCGGATACGGAGAGGTCAATCAATACAATCGAAGCAGTACTCTGATGTCCGCCTACAAACACATCAACCACAAAAAGTTTATGTATTCGGTAATTAAGGAAAAAGGCGAAGTGTACAAAGCGCTTAAAACCTTTTTCTCCAAGCAAGTGACCGGTGCGTAATAAAAACACAGAAAAAAGCCGTCCCGATGGGTTCAACCCATTCTGGACGGCTTTTTCGCATTTTGAATAAACATCCCTTCAACTTGTAAGAGCAGAATCAGAGCCCTCTTTATCCGGATCGATCCCTTTCGTTTCTTTGCCAAAGAATAAAACCGTTAGCGCGCCTATGACAATCGTTACAAAAAAGATCATAAAAATAGACGGTATCGCGACTTGTTTAGCAACTAGCATACCAACAAGATAAGGACCAATAATACCCCCGACACGGMCGAATGAGGCGGCAAAGCCGACGCCAGTTCCACGAACTGCGGCTGGATACAGCTCCGGCGTATAGGCGTACATCCCTCCCCACGCTCCAAGGTTAAAGAATGAGAGACAAATGCCCGCAGCCAGTAGTACCCCTTCTGTTTCTGCGCTGCCGAACCAAAGGGCGCTGCCCGCGGTTAGCAGCAAATAAACCACTAGCACAAATTTTCGCCCAAACTTCTCGATAAAATAAGCAGCAGTGAAATAACCCGGCAGCTGGGCGAGTGTCATAATCAGAACATATTGAAAGCTTTTCACCAAATCAAAGCCCTTGAGCACCATGACGGAAGGCAGCCACAGGAACATGCCGTAATAGGAAAATACGACTGTAAACCATAAGATCCACAATGTTACTGTCGTTTTTCGGTAGCGCAAGGACCATATGGATTTCATTCTATCGCTCAGACTCAGCTTGCGGCTCTGCTGCGCATTGAAGCTGGGCGAGTCTTTAATGGCTCTTCTCAAATATAGGGCAAAAAGTGCAGGAACAGCACCGAGCGCAAACGCCATCCTCCATCCGTAATCAGGAATGATGAAGTAGGCAATCAAAGCCGCAGCAATCCAGCCGATCGCCCAGAAGCTCTCCAATAGGACGACTGCCCGGCCCCGCTCCTTGGCAGGCACAGATTCCGATACAAGCGTCGACGCAACTGGCAGCTCCCCGCCAAGCCCAAATCCGGCTATGAAACGCAGCGCGCATAAGACGATAAAGCTCGTTGCCAGAGCGGACAGACCGCTCGCAATGGAGAAGATCAGCAGTGTCCAGAGCAGGATCGCCCTGCGTCCGTATCGATCGGCCATCAAACCGGATACAGCGGCTCCAACTGCCATACCGATCGAATTAATTGCCATCAGTAACCCAACTTGTTGTGAACCAAGCTGCCATTCTACTGCCAAAGCAGCTACGATAAAGGAGATCATTCCGACCTCCATCGCATCAAAAAGCCAGCTAAGCCCCGCGCTAAACAACAGTTTCCGCTGTTTCGGCTCGCGCAGCAATGTCATTTTACTCATATGTAAACCCCTTACCCTATGCTCAAGCTCTATTTGACTAGGCGGCATTTTCTATTTGTATGGATATCCTACTCTATATTACCACGTTTTCAAAGTTTCTAATGATTGCAGCCCTATTACAAAGAATATACCCTCTACAAGGCGGCAACAACCATCCTGCAAAAAAAGAAGAGCACCCATGCTCGCTCAGCCATGGAATCGCTCTTCTCTCTATAACCGTATACTCACCCTTACTTAATCAAATCATCGCGCAGCGGCGTGAAGGAATCGAGCAGCGCCGAGGCTTCCAATGCGGTTACTCCGTGCCTCGCCCCGCTTGGTATAACGATGGACTCTCCCTGCCGGATCACTTGCTTCTCGCCGTCAATTGTAAATTCAATGGCGCCCCTCAAGCAATAGCTCAGCTGCTCATGCGGGTGAGCATGCTCATAACCAACCGCATCAGGCTCAAAATGAACCTCCATCAGCATCAGCGTTTTTCCCGGTTGCAAAATTTTACGTGTAACGCCAGGCTCCGCATTTTCCCATACTCCGATATTGCTCATCCGAGTTCCTCCTTTAGCATTTGTCTAGCCATGCTCCGCCATCGTCCCACATCAGCGAGTACTCATCCCTGACCCCATCTGCTGTGATTGTCATTCGGTAGCTCTGATCCGACATTTCAGTAATCTGCAAAGTTTCCGTATTCACAAACGTTTCCGTTTTCCCTATTGTTTCTATAGACTCTACTGTTTCTATAGACTCTATTGTATCAGCATAATCTACTGATTCAACGTTCCCCACCAGCTTTGCTCCTTCGGACAACGGCTCTTGCTCCGAATCATAAAATAGCACTTGCGCAAAAACGATCGTTTGGCTGGTTTTCACCTGCATAATAAGTGAGGTCCGGTCCCGATCCGGCGGGTTATCCGGCGTCAAAGCCGAATAGATCTCCACAGGCTGAGAACTCCACAGATGCTGCCTCAAGCTCCCATTCTCCATTTTATAGCGAAAAGTTAGCGTTCCTTCCGAAACTCCACCAGCCATAAACCTACTTTTGTGCTTAAACCATTGCTGATCAAGCCTGCTTAAGCATACATCTGTCGATTGCCAGACCTTATCCTCTTCCTCTTCAAGAATCCCGCYAAAATGATTCATCCAGCTGATTTCCCGCGGCTCGCTTACATCTACCTTGACCATATCAAGCAAATAATGCTCAGTCAGCACATTTATTCTTCTAATAGAGGCACCTTCGTAAGCCAAGAGATCCCATGGACTAAGCTCCGGGGGCAAAATAATCCGGTCCTTCATCTCATACGCTTCCGCTTTCCAATCTACCATCGTTTCTGTCCATGTTCCCCATGGGTGCTGCTCAAAACGAATAACCCGCCCATCCGCGGGAGGCTGGTCAACGCCATTCAGGCACACCGTATTATGCGAGAAGGTATGCTTAAACCACCCATAATGTGCAGGCACGCCGTAAGCGGTCGTGCCCGGATCAACGAGCAGCGGCACTTCCCCGCATACGACGGACAAGCCGAGCCGGTCCATATGGTCATGCTCGCCGCCGAACTTGCTGTGCTTAATGAACGCCTGCCAGCGCTTCGCATTGACCAGCTTCGTTATCCCACTCACGGGCATGGATACTGAACGGTGTGATGC
>NZ_JBFTSN010000244.1:0-9611 GCF_056400045.1 Paenibacillus sp. 01L418 | reverse complement strand
GCAGCGGCTCCGCCTAATGCAATCATAATTTGACCGTTAAGGAACTGTTTTGTGTACAAATATTGATCCTGCTGCGGATTGTGACGAACATAACCTAACGCTTGACCGCGCGGAGACAAAGCAACCTGTGACACGCTGCCTGGACGCATTAGTTCTGCCATAATTGCATGTCCGAGCTCATGAAGTGCAATCCGTTCACGCTCTTCTTTTGATGCCTCACGATCCGTTTTTTCACCCATCAAAACCTTATCAATAGCCATCGATAAATGCTGTTCAGCGATGGTTTCACTGCTCTCACGCATCGCATAAATCGCCGCTTCATTCATGACGCTCTCTAGCTGTGCACCTGAGAAACCAAAGGATTCACTCGCAATCCGTTCTAAATTCACGCCTGGGCGGATAGGTTTATTTTTCGCATGGATGTTCAAAATATGCAATCTGCCCTTTTTATCAGGAAGCTCAACACCGATGTGCCTGTCAAATCGACCTGGACGGAGCAATGCGCTATCGAGCATTTCCTTACGGTTAGTAGCCGCAATTAACAAAATACGTGGAGATTCATTTGCATAAATACCATCCATCTCGGTTAATAGCTGATTCAAGGTTTGATCATACTCGCGCTGCTGACCGCCATCTCGTTTGCCGCCAATGACTTCAATCTCATCAATAAATATAACAGCGCTGCTTTTTTTCGCTTTATTGGCTTTTGTACGCGCCTCTTTGAATAGGTCGCGAATACGTCCTGCGCCTACACCGACATACATTTCTACAAACTCACTGCCGGATGCAGCCAAATAAATCGAATCAGTATATTGAGCAGCTGCCTTAGCAAGCAGCGTCTTTCCTGTTCCTGGAGGGCCAGACAGCAAGATGCCTTTTAATGGCCGAATACCAAGCTTAGCAATTTGTTCTTGATGAACGAGAAAATCAAGCGCCTCTACAAGCTCCTGCTTGGCACGCTCCTGACCTCCGATTTCCTCAAAGGTGAGTGGTGTCATTTTCTCCTCAGAACGCCGCTTCTGGCTAGACAACGCGGTCAGCTTGCCTCTACCTCGTGCTGCATAAACTACGGCAAAGCCTAACACACCCAGCAATACGATGGGAACAACATTTTGTCCAATATATATAAAAAAAGCAATAAGAACAGGAAGTGAGCCTATCGCAATTTCTTTACCATATTTCATCATATTACCATGCCTCCAATTGGTTTGGCGTGCGTGGCAGGACGATATATTTCACCGCTTCATTATTTTTAATCGTAATATACACATTCGTATCATCCATTTCAGTCGTCACGGTGACATCTTTCATGGATTTTGCTGCTTCTTTCATCGCATCTGGAATATGAGAGTAGGTTTTGCGCTCCATCGCCTCTGCAACTTCAWACATGGAAGCATACCACAGATCTTCAAGCTGCTTATTCGATTTTTCTTCTATATTAAGCTCAAGCTTACGGTCGCCAACTACATCTTTTCCGTTAGCCGCAATACTTTCATAGATGTCCCGGAGATTCGCATCCGGCGTTAATTCAAGAGAAATAGCTACTTTATTGCGATCCATAACTGGTTTTTCTGAAGAAACAATACCTTTAATGCCTTTTGTAACTTTCTCTAATGGAGCTGCTACAGCCACTTGATTATATACAGCCCAGCCTCCGAACAAAACGGAAGCGGAAATTGCAGCAGTAATCACGATTGGTATTACACGTGGTCTCATCATTATGAAAATCCCTCCTGCAATAAATTTATGAACACTCCGTATATCAACACCGCTATACGAAAGTATATCATGAAATTATGCAAGAATCGTCCATCAATAAAAGGAAACGGAGCCTTATGGCCCCGTTTTTGCTGGTAACGTATAAGAATCAATAAATGCACCATCATCAAAACGGTAGAAATCATATCGGTAAWGATCAGGCTTTTCACCGTCATTATAATAGATCTCCCACACCGTTTTGTCATCAAGCAGACCCGGCTGAATTCTCTTTATTTCTGCCAATGGCCTCTTGCTGATGAAATCATCTTTGAGTGACTTCTCAGAAATGCCTTCCGTCGCTCTCATGATAACTGGTTGTTGCTTCTCAGTCAGCCATACGTATACATGTTCATCCTGTTGATTAATACCTTCAACGACCCAACTGTTTTTTTGCCATATATGATGATGTACCTTTTCTATCTCGATAAGATCAGCTGCTTTAGTCGCTTGTTCCTTCGCCGCATTAATTGCTGTCCACTCAGGGGACTGAACTTCACGGAAATAGATAAAGGAAACGGTTAGAAGCAGCAAGAGGAATGCTGTAATTAACAACAACCATCGCTTAAGTGTCATAAACGGCTTTCGTTTCCTTGCTGTTGCTCGCATTAAGCTTGCAGCAAGCGATCAAAGCTCGCTTGTGCCTCGTAACGAATTTTCTCCTCATCAAGCCAAGTGCATTCGCCGTTTTTCAATACTTGTCTTCCATCAATCCATACATGCCGCACATCGCGGCCTGAACCTGAGTAGACCAAATGTGATACGATATCCGTCTGAGGGTAGAAATGCGGCTGTTCAATATCAATAGCGATGAAATCTGCCTTCATGCCTACTTTTAGACTACCAAGGCTCTTCTCTTGCCAAATGGATTTTGCCCCATTCACTGTACCAAGCTTCAATGCTTCCAAAGCAGGGATAGCAGTAGGATCTCCAGATACACCTTTATGAAGCAAAGMCGCGAATCGAATTTCCTCAAATAAATCAAGATTGTTGTTGCTTGCCACACTATCTGTTCCAAGCGATACCTTAACACCTGCGCGAATCAAATCAGGAACACGTGCAATGCCGCTAGCAAGCTTAAGATTGCTTACAGGATTATGTGAAACCGCAACTCCTTTAGCAGCAAGCAGCTCGATCTCAGCATCATTCAGATGTACGGCATGCGCAACAAGTGCAGGACGTGAGAAAAAGCCTAATCGATCCAAATGTTCGACCGGACGAAGTCCATAATCACGCACGTTTTGCTCAACTTCCGCTATCGTTTCCGACATATGCGTGTGCAAAGGCAAATCAAAGTCATGAGCTGCTTGTACAAAACGTTCAATATATGCTGGTGGACATGTATAAGGCGCGTGTGGAGAAATCATCGTGGTTATGCGTCCATCGGCTTTCCCGTTCCAATCACGGGCAAAAGCAATTGCCTCAGCAAGCTTAGCTTCCTGTACATCTGGTGGACATAGTCCGATAACGCCTCTTGTCAAAACACCGCGGATACCGCTTTGCTCAACCATTTGAGCAACTTGATCCATGCGATCATACATATCAACAAAAGCTGTTGTACCTGATTTCAGCATTTCTACGATCGCTAGAGAACTTCCTGCACGTGTATCTTGATCAACATATTTGCCTTCCATTGGCCACATTTTCTGTTCCAGCCAAACCTGCAAATTCTGATCATCGGAATATCCGCGAAGCAAGCTCATCGCCGCATGTCCGTGAGTATTAATAAGTCCTGGCATAAAAGCCAGCTTGCTGCCGTCTATTTTTTGCACCGTTTCAGAAAGCTGTTCAGGAACAGCCGTACCTATATAACTAATCCGATCATCGGATACAACCATATGTCCTCTAAATGATGGATTTTCGTCATCCATCGTTATAAACAAACCATTTTCAATCCAAATCTGACTCATCCTGCGTCTCTCCCTCTTTGGCTAAATAATAGGCTAAGCTAAGCAATTCCCTTGTGAAATCAGCATTATGTATTCGCATTTCATCCGGTACTCGTAGAATAGCAGGGGCAAAATTCAATATTCCTTCTATGCCTGCTTCGACAAATTGATTAGCTACATTTTGTGCTTCAAATGCTGGAACGGTAATGATGCCGATCCGAATATTTTGCTCTGCAACCGTTGCAGCAAGCTCGCTCATCGGCATTACAATCAAATTATTAATGCTCGTTCCAATTTTGCTCGGATGTACATCGAACACGGCGGTAATCTGCATATTATCCTTGGAGTATTTATTGTAATTGCATAAGGCATGACCTAGATTGCCGGCTCCAACCAACGCAACCTTTATCGTCTGATCAACCTTCAAAATTTGACGTATCTTCTCAATTAAATATACAACATCGTAGCCTACGCCCTTCCGTCCAAACTCTCCGAAATAAGCGAGATCTTTACGAATTTGAGCAGGATTTAAATCAAGCTTTGTGCCTAAATCCTGCGAAGAAATGGTCTGAATCTCACGATTAAGCATTTCATTTAGTACTTGCAAATAAACGGGAAGCCTTCTGACGACAGCCTCCGATATTTTCGTTTGCTTCATCGTTTTTCCTCCTCTTCGCTAGACACAGCTTGATTTTCCTGCGGCAATGCTGCATTTTCATCCGTTAACCATTCTCTCATTCGCACGACCATTTGATCCATATGCATCGTTTCGATTTTTGGTCCTGGCAGTGAATATAAGAAGTGTTTACCGTAGTAAGTGTCGATTATTCTAGTATCATATATGATTACGATCCCTTTGTCTTGTGAAGTCCTTACTAGACGCCCAAAGCCTTGTTTAAAGCGAATGACGGCTTGGGGAATCGACAATTTCATAAAAGGATTTTGTTTCTGCCGCTGCAGCATCTCAGCTTTTGCTTCCACTAAGGGATGGTTAGGCGGTTGGAATGGCAAACGAACGATGGCAAGGCAAATCAGAGCTTCTCCGGGTATATCTACACCTTCCCAGAAGCTGCTCGTGCCAAGTAAAACGGACTCTGGCGTTTGACGGAAACGTCTTGTAAGCTTCGTGCGATTGCCGCTGTCTATTCCTTGTCCTAGTACTTGAATTCCTGCAACGCTTAAAAGCTCTTTAAGCGGCTCGTAGACCTGCCTCAGCATGCGATAGGACGTGAACAGCACTAGCATTCTGCCCTTCGTTTCCTTTGCAGCATCAGAAAGCGATTTTACAAGCATATCCAAATAGGTGTCATCTACAGCTGCTCCCTTGAGTACTGGGAAGTTGCGTGGAATGACAACTAATGCCTGCTCCCGGTAATTAAACGGAGAAGGCAATTGAACGGTTTTAAGCCTGCCCTGCTGTTCATATCCAGTTAACCCAAGCTGCTCCTCCGCGTATTGAAAAGATTTTTGCACAGATAACGTTGCAGAGGTTAATACGATACTTTCTTTGACATCAAAAAAATATTTTTGCAGCTGAGCGCTTACATCTACTGGCACACCGTATAGCTGCACAGATCTGTAGCGGTATACGCTGCTTGCTTCAATCCAAAACACAGAGTCCACAAGCTCTAAGGTGATAAACGTTCTAAGCTCATCCTTAAGTCGAGACAAATCACGTACCGCGCCATTTAAATCCGTTATTATCGCTTGAACACCGGAATCGTCAACACGGTCTTTAATATCGGTAACCATTTTATCGACGGTTCGAATGACTCGGTTAAGTTCAGTGTGGATATTTCCTTCAACCGTAACACCGTCCTCCCAGCCTGCTGGAAGCTCGTTTTTCTTAAGGCGGCATACCGACTGACCATTCTCAGTTGGTCCATCCGATGAAGTTGAAGTAAAGCTATAAAACATTTCAAACAGCTTATCCCAGTGCTCCTTAATTTCTTGGAAAATAGGAATAACGGTATCAATCGTCTCTAACCAGGAAGCTTGATGTGCGTCATCCTCATACATAAGCTTCTGGCGAAGCCCAGGCAATAATCCAGAGCGCGCATCTTTATAAAGCCGAAGAACAGCCTGCGTCAAAGAGAAGTAGTTAATTTGCATACCTAGATGCTTGCCTGCAACCTCTTCCACATGATGTGCTTCATCAATAATGAGATGAGTATAGGAAGGCAATAAACGATGATCTGCTTGAACATCCGTAAATAACATTGAATGATTCGTTATCGTAACATCAGCAATGTTTGCTTCATGCTTCGCGCGATGATAAAAACATCTTTTGAACCAAGGACAAGCTCGATTTAGGCATGAATCCGTATCGCTCGCTACCGTAGACCAAAACTCAGCACCCTTGTTGCCGAAGTTAAGCTCTTCCTGATCGCCAGTTTCCGTTTCTCCAAGCCATACGACCATTTGAGCAGCTGTAACCGTATCCTCAATCGGCGA
Source organism: Paenibacillus sp. 01L418 (assembly GCF_056400045.1). Classification (NCBI taxonomy): domain Bacteria; kingdom Bacillati; phylum Bacillota; class Bacilli; order Caryophanales; family Paenibacillaceae; genus Paenibacillus; species Paenibacillus sp. 01L418. The sequence goes on along the minus strand of NZ_JBFTSN010000244.1, from coordinate 3,513 downwards.
TACAAGATCTTTTGTGTTGATTTTACCTTCAAATTTGCGCAAGCATAAATAATTCCCTCTGCCTTTAAAGATCGAAGCTCTAAACTCAAATGGCAGTATTTCCTCAAGCAATGGCAAATCGCGTTGACGAAGCTGCTCCTGCAAATTGATTGTATGCGTACTAACGACAACTTTTTTGCCGTTCTGAATGCCATAATAAAGCGCAGGAATTAAATAACCAAGCGACTTCCCTGTTCCTGTCCCTGCTTCTATAAGTAAATGCTGATTCTGATTTAGAGCGCTGTGCACCTCTTGAAACATGGCTACCTGCGCTTCTCTTTCCTCATAATTCTCAAATTTCTGTTCGAAGCGTTGTCTTACATCAGCTAAATAATTGTCAAATGAAACATCTGTTAATGGCAGCACACTTGTGCCGCCTGAACGCGGAGGCTGTTCATCGCTCCATTCGCGAACCTTCAATGCAAATTGATTAAAATAGTCATATTCATTCGATTCGAATACAGTACTATATTCCATCTGCTGCCCAGTATGCTTAATAAACCAGCTCAAATCGCTGCCGTCATCTACAAGCGTGGAAAGCCGCTGCAAAGTAAGCAGCGGCAATTTGCGAAGCTTTTTTACCGTTTCAATTAGCAATAGCGCAGTTGCATTTGCATCGCTGTCCGCGCGGTGATGTTGATCATGTGGTATTCCAAAGAGCTCAGAAACAGCTCCAAGCTGATACGTATTAATTGTAGGATATAAAATTCGTAATAATTCAATGGTATCCAGCCTGCGTCCTGCAAAAGGACGCCGACCGCATCGTGCTAATGCTTGGTTTAAAAAACCGGCGTCAAAGCCAACGTTATGAGCGACCAAAACGGCATCATCCAATAACGGAACCAGCCCTGCAATAACCTCTTTGAGAGTTGGGGCATCCGCAACGACCGTTTCATCTATGCCTGTTAATTGTGTAATGAAGGCCGGTATCGGGATATTAGGTCGAACAAAGGAGCTATACGTATCGATAATTTCAAGCTCCTCTGAAACGATGACTAGCCCAACCTGCAAAATATCATCATCCGAGCTGTGTCCCGTCGTTTCTAAATCCAATACTGCAAATTTCATTTATTCCCCGATCCTCTCACAAACAGCACAGCTCCGTGCTTCCGAAATATAACGATAAGTGCTTGGGTGTTTCTTGACATGATTTCAAATTGTTTAACGGATCCTTGAAGCTGGGACAGACCTCATAAGCTTTCATAAATAATTGCTCTGCTTGTGCCAAATTCATTTGCACCGCTTGAATGCATCCTAGCGCATTATAGCCCATTGCAAGCCAYTTGGGGAAGTCCGTCAATACAATCAGCAATTGAAAATGCCGCTGAGCTTCACTCCAGTTCTGGAGGTGCATCTGAGTCATGCCCAAAAACAGTCTAGCCAAATTACATTCCGGCGATTGTAGAATAGCCGCTTGAAATTGCACTGCTGCTTGCGAAAACATAAATAGCTTGTAGTAGCCCTGCCCTTTGGAGATGACCGCAGCAAGCTCGTCCGAGATTTCAAAATCTGAAGTTGGACTGCTGACTGCGATACTTACAGGTACACTTGATTGAACCGCCCCTTCTGGGGCTTGTTCCTGAACTTGCGATACTGCTGCTTGATCGCCTTGCTGCTCCTTGAACTCAGAAAACTTCTCTTCAAATTCAAGCCATTGTTCAATAAATGTGTCACTTACTTTTTTGAGCTCAAGCATTTGCTGTTCGAACTGCTGCTTTTCACTTGCACCTGCACCATCGTACTGTTCAATAATTTGATCAAGCATTTCGTTCATGGATGAAAACATATGCTGGAACATACCGCATCCCGCCTTCGCCAAAGAATTAAGGAGTGTTATGTTCATTTTTTGTCTCAACGCCGCTTTTCATACAGCATCCCATTCGTTACATAATACAGGGACTAACGTAGTGAAAGATCAAATTACAGGATTGTCGCGTGCAGCTCTTCGTTTAAAATGGTCAAGGGACGATTGTTCGCATCCAAAATCGTTACAATCGGTTTGTGTGCTTTAGCATCAGCGTCAGTCATCATCGCATAAGAAATGATAATCACTTGGTCGCCTGGCTGAACTTGTCTAGCGGCTGCGCCATTCAAGCAAATTACGCCAGATCCGCGTTCACCTGTTATGACATAAGTCTCAAAGCGAGCACCATTATTATTGTTAACGATTTGAACCTTTTCATTTTCCCATATGTTAGCTGCATCCATCAAATCTTCATCTATTGTAATGCTACCGACATAATTCAGGTTCGCTTCCGTTACTGTTGCCCGGTGCAACTTGGATTTCATCATCGTTCTGAACATGCTGGTTCACCTCCGCTATCTGTAATATCCGATTATCTATAAGCCTTGTTGCGCCAAACTTTACAGCTAATGCCAAAATTAACGGTTGCTGAATCGTATTTAATAAAACTTTTGCATCTAGCACCTGCAGGGATGGATAGTGAAGCAGCTCCACATAATCAATTACAGCTTCACTCGCTTTCACCAATTGCAGCTTCACTTTAGCCTCCAGCCGCTCAGCGGTCATATCAGGCTCATTCATCCAGTCAGAAGCCTGCTGCAGCGTTTTGGACAAAACGACTGCCTGCTCACGCTGCTCCGCATTAAGAAATACGTTTCTTGAGCTTAAAGCAAGACCATCCGGTTCTCGAACGATTGGACTTGGCACTATTTCCACTGGAAAATTAAGATCTCCAACCATTTGCTGAATGACAGCAACCTGCTGAGCATCCTTCATGCCAAAATAAGCACGATCAGGAGCAACCAAATGAAACAGCTTGCTAACTACCGTTCCCACTCCGTCAAAATGTCCAGGTCTGGAAGCGCCGCATAAACGATCCGTTACCTGATTGACAATGACCATTGTCAGCGGCTTATTCGGATACATTTCTTGAACGGAAGGAATAAACACGATGTCGATCCCGCATTCTTCTGCAAGCGCAAAATCACGCTTCTCATCTCGTGGATACCGATCCAAATCTTCATTAGGTCCAAATTGCAGTGGATTAACAAATATGCTAAGCACAGCGGTATCATTTTCGGCATGTGCTTGGCGCATTAAGGAAGCATGACCTTCATGCAAATAACCCATAGTTGGCACAAAACCAATGCTTTTATTTCCCTTGCGCACAGCAGTTAACTGCTGCTTTAGTTCAGCTTTCGTGCGGCAAATGATCATTTCAATTTGACCTCCTTATTCGCGAGGTCCTTATTTTCAGTTATGTTAAGATTGCTGCTCTCAGAGGAGCCACCATACAAAGAAGGAATATGGGCAGGTTGTGCATTAAATACATGCTCTTCTTCAGGAAACTGGCCTGTTTTCACATCGTCTACATAAGATTGGATCGCATTTCTAATGGTTGTTCCAATATCTGCATAGGTTTTTACGAATTTTTTCTCAAAATAAGGAGATGAGTATTGCAAAATATCATGATATACAAGCACTTGGCCATCGCAGCCGCGACCTGCGCC
>NZ_JBFTSN010000243.1:0-9637 GCF_056400045.1 Paenibacillus sp. 01L418 | reverse complement strand
ATTTAAAGCTGGAGCATTCGGCCTGCTACTTCAAACACTTAGCTTAGCTCTCCAAAGAAGTGCTTTTGTGAACGCCAGCTTTGCTTTTATACGCCCGCGTTAGCATTTCCCTACAAGTCAGCAATCCGACGCCGCAGGTGAGAAGAACATAAGGCATTAAGGAGAAGGAGACGTGCGCAAAAAGTTGTCCAAGCAATGGTGCAACCAACGTAGTACCGGTATAGGCAAATGCCATTTGCATGCCCATAGCCGCCTGTGCGTTATGCTGCCCAAAATAAATGGGCGTTTGATGCAGCATGGATGGATAGATCGGCGCAAGCCCTGTCCCAACAATAATGAATGAGATTAATGTGAAAATCGTCGGAAGCGGCAACAGCATGATAAAAAATCCGAAAATCATAAGAAAGGTTCCAAGGCGAATCAGCGCCTCATTGCTCAACTTAATAGAGATAAAGCCGCTTAACATCCGTCCGGCCGTGATTCCCAAGAAAAATAAGGATACCCAACCTGCAGCGCTTTCAGGCGAAATGCTTTCGTTTTTCACCAAATAACTTGATCCCCATAGCATCATGGAAGCTTCCGTTGAAGAAACCAGAAAGAACGAAAACATCCCAAAGATAGCACCTTTTGTTTTCAGCGAAGCGAGCAGTCCTGGCTTCTCTTTGGATTGCAGATCTTCGTTAGCCGGCTTCGTTGACGGGCCTTCAAATTTCCTCCACATTGGAAGAGAAAACAGCAGTAACATAACTAATGAAAACTGTACCATCGATATAGTAAAATATCCGCTTCTCCACGTATTTCCCCACAATACGAGCGTAGACAACAAAATAGGGCCTAGCATAGCTCCAACACCCCAAAAACCGTGCAGCCAGTTCATATGTTTGGCTTCATAATGCTCGGCCACAAACCTATTCAGTCCGGCATCAACGGCTCCGCCCCCAAGACCAAGCGGAATCGCAAAAGCCAATAACCAAATGAAGGAAGGCGAAAGCGAAAAACCAAGTAGTGCAGCGGCAGTCATGGCGACACTGATAATCGTTACCTTGCCTGTACCAATGACCCGAATCAACTTGTATGAGAGCAAGCTTGAAATAATGGTGCCTATGGAAATAATACTGGATGCAATTCCCGCATTTCCGATGGGAACACCCAAATCCGTATTCATGATGGGCCAGGATGAACCAAGCAGGGAGTCGGGCAATCCAAGGCTGATAAAGGCCAAATAAATTAAAATAAGAAAAACCATGTCCATTCTCCGTTGTGTTAAATTATTTTGTGGTCCTGCGAATATGTTTTTATAATTCTCCTTTATTATTTTTAAATAGTTATTTTAATTATTTTAATAAGCTACGAAATAAATATATCTCATGTTTGTATGAGAGTCAATACTTGAATATTGGACACGGGATGAATACTTTACCGATTCAAATGGTTTTTTGGCAAGCTCCTAATGGGGCCAAGACATCCTTCTTGTCTGCGTGGCGGAACTGGATCGATTTGTGGAAGAATGGGGAACGTAAAGCCTGTTACTAGTGAAGTCGTGGGGACAGAAATCGAGAGGAGCTCTCGACCATCTTTGCCTATCTGCTGGAGCTGCGCAAGCTCATCTACACGAACAAATTGATCGAGGGATACCAGCGGGAGCTGTTAAAAGTCGCTAAAGGTTATATTTATTAGTTGAMAGTCTCTTGAAAATTGAAAAGAGGTGTCACAGAGCCATTTTCATAGCTTTTGGGACAACCTCTTTTCTTCGTGCGCATTTACATCGAAAGCGGAATTGTCGCCGCCTGCGCGGCTGGTATGCCGTTTTTTTCTCCCCATTGGCACATGATATCCAGTACCGGAATAATCGTTTGCCCCAACTCGGTCAAGGAATACTCAACTTTGGGAGGGATTTGTGGGAATTCCTCGCGGCTGACAATGCCGTCTGTCTCCAACTCTTTTAACATCACGCTTAATGTTTTAAAGGATATAGTGCCGATTTTCCGTTGCAGCTCATTAAACCGCATGACCTTGTTTTCGGAGAGCCAGTACAGTATGGTCATTTTATATTTGCCGCCAATAACAGACAATGTGTAGCCGAAGCCAGTGTCTTTGGGTTGAATGCCAGACGGTACACAGTTTTCAACCTGCATGGGCTGTTATCCTCCTTTTGAGATATTCGACGAAAAAGGCAGGTGCTGCCGCGTCTCTATGCTAAGAATTCGCTTTCTCTGTAATTGACAATTCGCTGAAAAGTCAACCTGGGAGCAATAAACTTACTATACCATTTCGAAACGATTAGTTCAAAACACTCAGGCAGTAAATAGGTGCTTGATATAGCAAATGAGAAACTTCAACAATTACCATTTTATGGATATTAAATAGAGCAATTATTAAAAGTATTTTTTAGAAATCTATTATAGGTATCAATTACTTGAAAAAGAATTGACGTAGTATTACAAATATTTCTAAGACAACCCTTAGAATTTGTGGTAATATGTAGAAAATTGTTGAAGGGGGAAAGTTTGATGAAAAAAGTTCAAGTCTTTACATTACTCGCACTCATATTGCTTGTTTTATCAGCATGCGGGGGATCACAAACAAATAATGCAGCCAAATCTTCGAATAACAATCAAGCAAGCACGGTGGATAGCAAGGAAACTGAGGCTACTGAAACACCCAAAGAAACAGAAACTCCGCCTACGGAGGAACCGAAAGAAGCATCCTTCAAGCCAGGTGATAAATTCAAATTAGGCACTTGGGAAATTACCCTTGAATCATTTGAGTTTAATCAAAAAGTGAGTAGTGATATGTTTTCCTCAAGCGCTGATGAAGGCAATAAATTTATCGTATTAAATTATAATGTTACCAATAATGGTAAAGAGGCAAATGATTTTACTGCAATGATAAATGGTATTCGAATGAAAGCTATTTTTAAAGGCGAGTATGAATATGATTACACTGTAACTATGATCGATGGAGATTTGAGTCAAAATAGTATTAAACCATTAGCGAGCAAAAAAGGTTTTGTTGTAATCGAAGTTCCAGACTCGGTAGCTAGTTCCAATGAAAGTCTTGTAATTAAGCTTGAAGATGATGGGGAAAAAGCTCAAATCGTTTTAAAATAGTAGAAACAAGCACCCAGTATTGTGGGTGTTTTTTTATCCCGAAAAAGCTAACTTTAATCGCGGCAGTTGATTGTTCCATTCTTTTAAGAAAGAGCTGCGCCGAGCATGGTAAGGTAAAGTAGTTAATTAGAGGAAGCAGGAGGGAAATCAAAACAGGGAAATCGAATAGTGTTGTGGCAGTTAGGATCGTGAGCCTTATGAGGTGAAGAGGAGTGTGCTGCAAAATTTTGATTAGGTAGGAACACGTTCAGAACCCTTGCATAGCAAGGGTCCTTTTTATTTTATCTCCACAATCAGACCTCCGAAACGTAATTTCATATTCTTCCATGCAATATAAGAAAACCTCTTCATGCGAAAGGGCTAATTTGAATGATTGGCTAAACATCCGGAATATTGATTTAAGAGAAAATCCAGTTCTTGGCTAATTTTGAGAACAGCTTGATCTGTAAAATTATTGCACGCGCCAAATATCTCGACCATTTCAGCTCGTACTTCTTCAATTCTTTGTTGATAAAAGCAAATGTTCATCATAATCCCTCCAACTTTTCATTTGTTAAATTAAGGATAAACGAAGGTTGTTAGAATTTTTTAACAATGAGATTAGGATAATGTTAGTTTTCTGAACAATCTCAAAGAAGCAGGCCTTCGTATTAGATTAACTAAACCAATCAGTTTCATTTGAAACAGTTTCAAGATGGAAAACCCCCAAGTAGCGATTTATGCCTTTGGGGGTTCAGTTTAAACTTGTATATCGATGCTTTGGCCTAAATGAGGTTGTGCTTGTTTCATCATTTGAACCATATCCTGCGCTTGCTGCGTAGCTTGTTCCTTTGCTAAAGACATGACACGGATGCTCGCTGCAAGTGCTAAGCTGTTCTGATTCATCGCAATTGATGCTGCTGCTATATCCATAATACACCTCCTTACTCCATTATCGGCAAAAACGATCAACTTCTTTACAATAAATCGTTGCCCGCTAGAACTGCTCTGATATGCTGCTTAAAGCTATTTCATGCGACCTAATTGTGGATTTAATTTAAACAATACTAAAGGCACGATTAACAGCATACGATGATAGAAAGCGCGCAGGAGGCGGTTGCTGTTGGCAGCAGAGTATGCCTATTTAGCCATTTGGCTATTGGGGATGTTTGGAATTATCGGCATTGTTATTGGTTCTGTAGCAAATTTCGCAATACATGATTCCTTGTCGCATGACGAGCAGTTTGTTTGGCGAAGGAAAATTCCAGCTGACGCAATCAAAAGAAAATAAAAACAAAAATCCAGCGTTCGCTCCTCATGCGATAGCGCTGGATTTTTTTTGTAAGCGATGGTGCATAATTATTGCACACGCAAGGCATGATAGTAATTGGCTGTACATTCTTATCAGTTGAGAGGGGCTAACAAAGATGAGTCACGAGGTTGGCGGACAAGATACTAGGGAGCAAATTGTTGCTGTACAAAAGGATGGAGACGGTGATCTTACCGCATTCAAAACGAATAGCGGCCGAGTGCTTGACTATGCAACGGCACTTCAAGAGGTACAAGCAGGTCATATTGCAGGGGTAAATGCCTTTAAAGGAAAAGATGGCGACATCTATATCCGAGGCGACGCAGATGGAGATCCAACAAACAATTTGGATCAGCTTCCAATGTTCTAAATGAAATGTTAACTACATTAATAAAAAGGCGCCGCACTTCTTAGATGTCGGCGCCTTTTTTGTATTTAGTTGATCTCATAGCTTTCATGCTGCCTAACAATTCGCATATGGCCGGTTAAACCTTCATATTGCTCTATGGTGTCTCCGTAATGCATAAGCCATATTTTACTTTGAATAGATTCAGGAAGGCTTAGAAGCTCCTCCAGGCTTGCGTGAACAACAGCTGGCGCTTCAAGCTGGCAATCATGGTAAATAGTCGTTACGCCATCATCAACTAATTGCTGAAGCAGCTCTGGATCAAATCGCATGTCGGCAGAGTAGAAGAAGCTGTTGTTAAAAATAAAGGAATAGCTTGGCTTATTAGGAATATGCTTCGTTTGCAACAGCATAACAGTCAAACCAGGATGAATTTCAAATTCGTTATTTGGCTGAATCGGATGGACCTCGAAAAAATCCTCAAGCTTGGTTAAAGGATCCTGCGTTAAACCTCCGCGAAGCGTTTGCTCCCAAAGCGGTTCAACTAACGACTCTGCTATGTATAGGACAGGCTTTCGATTATATTTAAACATCATTTGAAAGGCGTATTCTTCTAATCCACCTACATGGTCCCCATGAATGTGACTGATGAGAACAGCATCCAGGTCAGAGAAGGCCAGTCCTTGTTGATGTAAAGCCTTCGGTAAAGTGATTCCGCAGTCTACGAGCAATCGGAAGCCATTCACTTCAATAATAGCGTTATTATTATCGTATTTTTTGGCAAAGGCACTGCCTGTCCCAATCATTTTTATTTTCATGAATCACACCTCCTCAGCTTTCTATATTGTTTAATGTACCAAATTTAAAATATATCTGACAAATAAAGATGCACATTCGCCCGTGTCTACATACAATGCTAAAGCGATACGTACAGTGGAGGCGAACAAGTGATGAGCAAAGGAAAAGGCAAAGTTGTAAAGAAGAAACAGCCGGCAAGCGATCGGAAACAGTATAATTATAAACTTGTACTTTCGGATACCTGTGCAGTATGTAAAACACCGTGTACAAGAGGGATGGCATACCTTGCAAGAATGAAAAATCCTGGTACAGTCGGCAAAGGTGTTCCTTGCATTTTAACAAGAACGTATGGGTAATTATTATTTCCACTTTAATATTTCCCAGGCAAGCGCAGGTTTCAACAGCATTTGACAATAATGGTTAAGTTGTAGTATGGGATTAAAAATGTTTCATAAAACGCGCAACTTTGCTCGGGTTGACGAGTATAACCTTTCATCCAGGCTATCGGATGGAGGGCTTACAACTATGAAAATCAGAAAAATCGTTATTCTGCTTCTGCTGCTATCTCTATGGGGTGGATCGATGATGTTCGCAGACTCAGCTATACAGAAGGTTCGCGTTCTCATTAACGGAGATGATCAGGATGACGGTGGAATAATGACCGATGGCAAAACTTATTTGCCGCTTCGTCAATTAGCCACATCTATGCAGGCCATTGTGGAATGGGACAATCAAACGAAAAAAGCGACCGTTTATAAGCCTAACGTGCATATGTTTCTGTTCCAAAATAATGCCGTATTCGGAAACGTAGCAAAAGGCTATCAAGCGAAGTTTAAAGTGTTTGCCCAGATCGATAACTTGATGACGGATATTGTAGCCGTCAAGGTTTCCATTTTCGATCCGAATGGTAAAGAGAAAGTGATTCAAACGGAAAGTGTCAAAACATCAAAAGATAATTTCTGGTTCGCTACAGAAGATATCTCATATAAATTCGAATCTAGCGGGAAATATCCGATTCGTTTTTACCTTAAGCTTAAGGGCTCAGATGAGTGGACTGTTGTTTCAGAAAAACTAATTTCTTCTTTGTAGTCATCAAATGGTCTACCTAAGGCGCTCCTTTTCTTCATAGGGGCGTTTTCGTTTGACCGTTGATAGAGTGTCATGTTAATATACGATAGTCTGTAAACATTATTGAAATGGGGTAATAACATGAGCGAACATCAGCATGGCGATGATTGCGGCTGTGGTGAAGACCACGAGCATGAAGAGCATGTCTTTATCGTGACTGACGACGAGGGCCAGGAACGTGAAATGGTCATGGTTTATACGTTTGAATCCGAAAGCCAAGTTTACGCTGTATTGCTGGATCGCAACGATCCAGAAGCAGACGGCGTTATCTTCCGTATTGAAGAAGAAAACGATGAGTCCTTCCTAGTTGGCATCGAAGATGATGCGGAATGGGATCGCGTAACAGCGATTTATGAAGAAATTGCTCGTACGGAAAGCGAAGAGAACTAGTTCTCTTAAGCTTTAAACGATCAAGTACTAAAAAAACGATCTGCGAGTTTCGCTTGCGGATCGTTTTTTTTATTAACTTATTTGCGTGGATTAAAATAAATCGTTCTTCCATTAAACATTGTCAGCTCTGCCTTCAACTGCTTAGCTATATATTTGCATAGTTCATTTGCTTTCGATTTGTCTCCGTGCGTAGCTTCCTCTGGTAACACGACTTGAACGCAAGGGACGTTTTGGCCTGCTGCGCTTGCCGTTTCGCCGGGTCCAAAGATGATATGTTTATAAAGGTGGTTAATACCCTTTAAATAAAACCAACGATCATCATCCTTCGATTCGATCGTATAAGGAAATGCGGCTTCGGCATAGTCCCAATCCAATTGCGAGCCGGTAAGGCTTGTTTGCTCCCGGTAACCTATAAGCTCGTTCTTAATTTCTTGCAGCGTCAGTTTCTCCACGGATGATCCTTGCACAAATTTGATATAAGCGCTTTGACTCATCGCATCTCACCTCTGCCAACATCATAGCATGCTCGAAATAGGTTGACAATAAGTGGTATTCCGTAAAAATAATTRGAAAAAACCGACCTCAGGATTTCTATAAGATTCCTGAAGATCGGTTTTATTATTTATTATGAAATGGCTGTTTCTTCAACGATTACTTTAACGAACTCGATGCTGCGATCTTCCGGCCCCTTGACAGGCAATCCGACTTGGACATGATCCACGATATAATCGATATTTTTTTGGGTAATGACTTCGCCTGGCAGCAGAATCGGGATGCCTGGCGGGTATACATAAATGAATTCAGCAATGATTCGGCCAGCTGATTCTTTGAACGGAAGAACTTCTGTCTCACCGTAAAACGCATCACGAGGCGTTAAGGACAGCTGTGGAATATCTGGAATTTTGACCACTAATTCACGTGCTTCAGCGCCTTCATGGAAATGTTCAGACAATCCACGCAGGGCAGTTAACAATTTAGACACGGAATCAGAGGTATCTCCAGGCGTAACTAAGCAAAGAATGTTATACATATCGCTCATTTCAATTTCCACATTATAGTTGTCGCGCAGCCAGTTCTCCGTTTCATATCCTGTGATGCCAAGGTGGCGAACATGAACGGAAACTTTAGTTGGATCGAAATCATAAGTAGCCTCATCGCCGAGAATTTCTTCTCCGAAGCAATATAGACCTGGGATTTCATTGATTTGTTTGCGTGCGGATTGAGCAAGCTCAATCGCGCGCTCAGCGATTGCATGTCCGTTCAAAGCAAGGTTTCGTCTAGACGTATCAAGCGAGCCTAACAAAATATACGAGGTCGACGTTGTGGTAAGCATGCTGATAACGGTTTGAATACGATGCGGGTTAACTCTTCCTTTGCGCACATTAAGAACCGAGCTTTGCGTCATAGAACCGCCGAGCTTATGAACACTTGTCGCAGCCATATCCGCGCCTGCTTGCATCGCTGACATTGGCAGCTTCTCATGGAAATGAATGAGTACGCCATGTGCTTCATCCACGAGTACAGGGATATCAAAGCTATGAACGAGATCAACGATCTCCTTAAGATTGGCGCAAATACCGAAATAGGTAGGGTTGATGACAAGCACGGCCTTTGCATCCGGATGGCGCTCAAGCGCTTTACGGACGGAGCGGGTCGTTATGCCATGATCAATACCTAGGTTATTGTCACGGGCTGGCGAGATGAAAACTGGTCTGGCACCTGCAAAAATAATGGCGGCCATAATGGATTTGTGAACATTACGAGGCACGATAATTTTGTCCCCCGGGGCACATACGGTCAAAATCATCGTCATAATTGCGCCGCTTGTTCCTTGTACAGAGAAATAAGTATAGTCTGCTCCGAAAGCGTCAGCAGCTAGCTTCTGCGCTTCCTCAATAACGCCGGTTGGCTGATGCAGGTCATCAAGCGGTGCTATATTGATTAAATCGATCGACAACGCGTTATCGCCGATAAATTCGCGAAATTCGGAATCGCTGCCTAATCCCTTTTTATGTCCGGGAATATGAAACTGAACGGGATCCTGCTCCGCATGCTTACGAAGCGCGGTGAAGAGCGGGGTTTTATTGTGATCCATCGCTTTCATCCCTGCCTTTCTTTAAAGTTTACAAACAAAGTTGAGTATAGCAAATACAGGGGGGAATGCAAGCTTCATTTTTGAGATAGGAGCATCATTTTCAATTTGTTCTTCAATTGTTCATACATGTGTGATAAATGGATATGGTAACATAGGTTGGTGGAGGGGTTGTATTATGAAAGATAAACGAATGCTAATTGTAATGGCTACTTTAATGACAACATTTATAGGGTTCGGCATTATCATCCCGGTTATGCCAGAAATTATTCAAGCCGCAGATCCGAGCAAAGCGGAACTCCATACAGGTTGGATGCTTGCTGTTTATTCTGCAGTTTCCTTTTTCTTATCACCATTTTGGGGAAGCTTGTCCGACCGTATCGGCAGACGGCCGATTATTTTAATAGGGATTATTGGTTTTGCCGCAAGTTTCTTGTTATTTGGTTTATCGTCAGGAAACCTAACGCTCATGTACCTCTCAAGGG
>NZ_JBFTSN010000242.1:0-9733 GCF_056400045.1 Paenibacillus sp. 01L418 | reverse complement strand
CTCATAAATAGGTCCTAAATAATAATCGTTTTGTGCCCAGTTAATTAAAGTGATATCGCTTTCAAACGAGCCTTCTTTAAACAAAGAACGGTCAATAATGCGCCTGTAAGTCCAGAAGGGCATGGGTTCTTTCCCATCGGGGATGAAGATGATTTCTTTGTCCTGATCCTTGTCATGAATGTCTCCCATTTTCCAGCCGAACAGCGGGAAGCGTGAATGCGCAGGAATGAAGCTTCGCCAAAAGTCATACTGCTCTGGTTTCTCAATCGTATAATCTGCATTCTCCATGTGATCTAAAGCAAAAACATACGTAAAGGATTGCATATCAAGGGAATCGGCCTGTTCGAGCGCATGCGGTTCTCCTGTTTCAGCTTTTGCTTCAGCTCCTGATACATACTCTGCACCGGCAAGAGGAAGAAGGTCGCCGCATTCGGTCGCGTCCAAATAGTAGGAGCCATGCAGCTTCTTCATTTCACCTGAGGTGATATGTTTGATAAGGACAGATTCAATCAAGTCTTCGTTTGTTTCAGAGGACTCTAAATGATAGCCGAGTAGAATAGTTATTTTTCCACTACTGATATGAGGAGCAAGCATAGTCTCAAGCACATGAAGCGCGGCTTTTGGTTCATGGCAAAGTCGGCTGACCCAGCCGTTTCCTGGGTTTAGGCGATCATTATTTTTGGCGTCTTCTACTAAGGGATAGTTTTCCTTGTAATAACGGCGAATACGGTTGCGAAACTCACGATATGTACGGGTACAGCCGAAGCTTTCAATCCAAGGATGCTCGTCGGGAGGAACGGCTTGACTAGTCAACTGCCCGCCAATCCAATCTGTTTCTTCCGTAACAATCACCTTCATGCCTAACTTAGCTGAGGATAGTGCAGCCATGCATCCACCAAGCCCTCCGCCAAGTATAATGATGTCAGCCGTAATCGATTGTTGTTCCATTCGAGTCCCGCCCTTCTAGAATTGAATGAAAATTTGCTATATCGTAACACGAGATAGAGATTATATCCACCAATTATGATATTATTAAAAAAAATATCTTTTTCAAAATTCTGGCAGTCCATGAAGCCAATATCCGAACATTATTTTAATTTGTGAAAGTCAATTGAAGGAAAGAGGAGGGATTCTATTGCMTCAAGATATCAGTATGCAATGGGTTACGAGTCTTTGTATTCATTATGATATTGGAGTGCCTCTCATTCAGCCAAGTCCAGTCACTGGCGGTTTGCTTCATCACATGTGGAAGCTCAGCACAATAGAAGGCCAATTCGCCTTGAAAATATTAAACCCTGAAATTATGTCAAGAGCAGGTGTCTTGTCCAATTATTTGCTCTCGGAGCGTATTGCAGCAGCCGCAGCAAGTGCAGGTATACCTGCCGTCTTAGCAAAGACGGTTAATAATGACATCATTACTCAGGTTTCTGGTGTGGATGTTATGCTATTTAATTGGATTGATGGGACTGTCATTACTCCTGCTGATTGCCGCAGGGAACACGCGAGTATAATTGGAGCTTTGCTTCATAAAATCCACAACTTAAAATTCGAGGAGCAACATAGCCCACTCTGGACTTCCTTCGGGCAGGACTACTTAAGGGAATTGATAGATGATGGACTTAGGACAGCGACGCCATGGGCACAGCAGATTGATGCTGGATTCAATGACTTGTTAGAATGGAATCATCAGTATCAGCAAGCCAGCCAGATGTTGAACGATAGCCAGTGCTTCAGCCATCGCGATTTAAATCCGAAAAACGTCGTTTGGAAGGACGGTCTTCATCCGCATATTATTGACTGGGAAGCAGCTGGTTCAACAAATCCAACAATGGAGCTGCTTGATGCTGCCTTAAGCTGGAGCGGGATTGATACGGGTCACGTCAATAAAGAGATTTTTATGACGATGCTAGGCTCATATCAAAAGGCCGGTGGGACAAAGCTAACGCATGTGAAGGAAGCTTTCTACGGCAGAATGGGCAGCATGCTCGAATGGCTGGAGTACAATATGAGACGTTCGCTGCACAAAGATATTTTCGGTGAGCCGGAGCAGCAGCTTGGCAATGAGCAGGTGCTGTTGACCTTCTCGTCCTTAAAGGAAATGTCAGCAAATATTGATGAGTGGATGGAATGGATAGAGGAGAGGGATCAGAATGAAACCAGCAATCAATAAAAAAATTATCGTCATTGCCCACCGAGGTGCGGCCGGGTATGCACCCGAGAATACGATGGCGTCCTTTCAGCTTGCGATTGAGATGAAGGCTGATTTCTTGGAACTGGATATTCAGCTTACGAAGGATKGGCAGCTTGTTGTTATTCATGATACAGAGGTTGATCGTACGAGTAATGGCAGAGGCAAGGTGCTGGACTTTACGATGGCTCAGCTGAGTGAACTGGACGCAGGAAGCTGGTTTAATGCGAAATTTGAAGGTGAACGAATTCCAACACTATCAGAGGTATTCGACTTATGCAAAGGGAAAATCGGTATCTTAATCGAGATTAAGGCGCCTTGGCTATATCCGGGGATAGAGCAGAAGTTAGCCGAAGAGCTGCGTGCTCACGGCATGCTGGATGAAGATCCTGCTTCTATTATTGTTCAATCTTTTGATCAGAGCTCTGTGAAGCGATTTAGTGCTATTATGTCCCAGGTTTTAGTTGGTTTGCTTGTTTATCAGTCTGAAGATGTAACGGCAGAGAAGCTTCAAGAAACAGCTGTGTATGCGGATTATGTGAACCCGAGCTTGAATCTCGTTACAAAAAGTTTCGTAGATACCATTCATGCATTAGGCAAAAAAACGACGCCTTGGACGGTTCGTTCGGCAGCGGAAGTGCCGCCATTGCTCGATCTTAACGTTGATGGCATTATTACCGATTATCCTGATTATGTGAAGTGATAGGGATTGATCAGGATGTTTTGAGGGTATTACCTTTATTGTAAGCCATGAGTAGATCATTTAACTATTTAGATAAGTACACTATGAAGCGAGCTGATACGATGAAGATGGCAGGTCAAAAAATTAACCAATCCAATACGCTTTTGTTGATTTCGAGTATATATACTTCCTTGACCAAAGCGGAAAAAAAAGTAGCCGACTATGTGAAATCAAATCCCGAGGAAGCGGTTATGGCGACGGTAACCGATTTATCTGAGCAGGCGGGGGTAGGCGAAACGTCCGTTATTCGGTTTTGCCGCAAGTTAGGCTTCCGCGGTTATCAAGAGTTTAAGCTTTCTATTGCGCAGGATTTGGTCAACCGTCCGTCGTACTCGACCGTTGAAATAGAAGAAGAAGACAGCACGCTGACGAAGGCAAGAAAGATTACGCTTCGCAACGAAATGATGCTGAAAAATACGCTTGATCTAATCAATCCGGCGGATTTGGAGAAAGCAGTCCATCGGATGCTCGCAGCGGACAAAATTTATATTTTTGGAGTAGGATCATCCGGTATTACAGCGCTTGATCTTCATTATAGGCTGATGCGAATTGGAATGAATGTGGAGGCGCATAGGGATTCCCATATAATCGCCATGTCTGCATCGCTTGTGAAGAAAGGGGAAGTGGTGTTTGGCATATCAACCTCGGGGAGCACGAGGGATCTGGTAGATCCGCTGCGACAAGCGAGAGCTAATGGAGCTGAGGTCATTTGTTTGACAAGCCATATGCGTTCTCCGATAACAGCACATGCCGACACCATTTTATTGGTGCCCTCACGTGAGATGCCTACCGAAGGCGGATCTTGGTCTACAAAAATTACTCAGGTACATCTATTGGATATTTTGTGCAATTTGTTGTCTCATAAGAAAAATAATGCTACAGAAGCTTTGGAGAAGACGGCTCGCTCCGTCGTAGACAAGCTGTATTAATGGATAGGGCACTCTTTCGATCATATCGCAAAGCCCATCAAAAATAGGGCTGTCTCAAAAGCGTTTAGCTTCTGAAGGAATTGCTCACATGAAAAATAGCCGTACAGGAGAGCTATTCCTGTACGGCTATTTTTCTATTCTGGTCTGTATTTGTTTGCTTCATCAGATCGTGGAAAAGCGAAAGCCACCTGACCTCTAGACTAACCTTAGGCAAGCAGCAGAGCAGAAAACGCCGAAATCCCCGGTTATTCTTGATCTGCCCGATTATACTTTCGGGTTCAATCATTCGTCTTACCGACAACGTATATCCTTACACTTTTCCTTTGTTTTAATGCTATTTTGAGAAGTCTCCAACTCCAATTTCCGCGATCTATGTCCAGCTATCCTGCAAAATTGCAGGAACTTCGCCCATGTTTAGCTGTGTTGGAGATCTATGTTGTATTTTTGCAATAACTTGCTATATGATCTGCCATTTTAGTACTTTAAGAGCGCTTATATTGTAGGAAATACAGTATAGCTGCACGTAAGTGTGAGAAAGAAGCCGCTATCCTGCGAATATGCAATATAGAAAATAATGAAGGACAATGTAGAAGTGCAGAGTTGCCGAATTAGAAAAGGGGATATCCCAAAAGGGTAAACCTGAGAGAGAGAATCTCATAGGATGTGCAAAAGAACCTTCAAAACCACTATGAAAGTGAATCTGAAGGTTCTTTTTTGCCAGCATATTACGTGAAAAGTGGGGGCTGAATGATTCGGAAATTGCTTTAGGGTCAGCCCCCTTTTCTTTGATGGGTCTCTATGAAGATAAAGAGCGTTTATTGCCCTGCTTCGTCCTGCTTCTCCGCTGCGAAAGATTGGATGCTTTCTTTGCGGCGCTCGTTTTTAGCTTCAATCGATCGCTGCTGATCCGAAGATAATTCATCAGCAAATTCATTTAAGTACTGTTCAGCTTCTTGCAAATTTTCTTTTGTGTTGTTAATATGCTGCTGCAAATGAGCGGCATTATCTTCTCTGTTGTCTGGTTTAGCCATTTGTAATCCTCCTCTCTGTACAATAGTCCTAGTTAAGATGTCCGACAAGCACCGAAATTATGCCAATAGAGAGCGCTGGCAGCTAATGTTTAAATTTTCTGACAATATAGAATAAAGGCATATTTTTTTAATATATAAATTAATAGTGGAGAAAAAATCCATTGTATGATAGCTTAAAAAAGGATTCAGCCAGAAAAGGACGAACCYTTTAAAATACGATTTTTCCAAACGGTTTTAAAGCAGATTTTCGAATAAAAGAATTTTCTTTCAGAAAAAATAAAATTATTGAAAAATTCCTCCAGTGATGATATGTTGTAAACAGGAAAGATCATCACTTTCTGGAAGGATTTATAGCATCTCATTATTGGTGGACTACCATGACAATCACATAAAAAGTAAGCCGAAACCTTCCAAGTAAGTGGGGCATGAAGGCATCGATGCGGGGTTGGAACTTGAACTGATAACAGGGAGGGATGACCAAACAGCAGTTGATCGCAGCAAATGTAGAGTAAGCATGAGCTCTTGCATTTCATCCATTGGAGGGGTAAAGCTATGCGGAAAATAAAATTATTTGCAATGGTTTTATTGGCGGTTACGCTCGTTTTTGTATCGGCATGCAGCAAGGGCACCAATAACGGAAGTGAGAAAGCTACGAACAAGCCTACGAATGATACGACTGCCGAAACGGCTACACCGACAGAAGCTCCGCCTGTAGAGCCGGTTATCGACATGAACGGCGAGACGTTAAAAATTATTCACTGGGTCGACGGACCGTCAGAGGATACGCCGGAAGGTGCAGCAACACTGGAGAAGTGGCGGGCTGCCGAGAAGAAATATAATGTGAAGATCGTGTGGGAGAAGGTGCCTTGGGGCGAAAACATAAAAATGGTTACAAACGCCGCGCTCTCTGGTGAGTCGGCAGCCGATATCGTACCTTTGGATTACTATTTTGCAGTGCCGGCCATCAATCAAGGATTGTTTATGCCGGTGGATGATTTCTTCAATTTTGATGATCCCAAATGGCCTGCAGGCTTGAAGCAGCACGGTGCGGTCAATGGCAAAATGTACGGCTTTACCTCCAATATCAACAACGCCTCTGGTCTCTACTACAATAAAACATTATTTGAGCGCGAAGGTCTTCCAGATCCGCATGATTTGATCGCTCAAGACAAATGGACATGGGACGCTTTCCTAGACATCGCCAAAAAAGCGACAAAAGATACGAACGGCGACGGTGTAATCGACCAATGGGGCGTCACCAATATCGTCGGAAATCTATCACGCATCTTGATTCACTCCAACAACTCCTCCTTTATTACACTCAAAGACGGCAAAAACGTCTTCAACTATGACGATCCAAACCTACTAGAAGCACTACGATTTTTTAGTGATCTATTTAACGTGCATAAAGTCGTCGCTCCTAACAAAAACGAGAATTTCGAGGATTACAATGAGTCGCAARCGTTATTCAACTCCGGTAAAGCCGCAATGGT
This sequence comes from Paenibacillus sp. 01L418, assembly GCF_056400045.1. Taxonomy (NCBI): domain Bacteria; kingdom Bacillati; phylum Bacillota; class Bacilli; order Caryophanales; family Paenibacillaceae; genus Paenibacillus; species Paenibacillus sp. 01L418. Next base: position 3,350 of record NZ_JBFTSN010000242.1, on the reverse strand, counting down.
GACTGGTGAAGTATGGGAAGGCGCAACAAGAACAACAATGACCGATGAGCAAGGTTTTGTTTATTTCCCCAAAGGTCCAAAAGCAACAACATGGCAAGGCAGCATTGAAAACTACGTGCAGTTCTATATCCCTGCCATCGTCAAGAGAGCAAAAGAGAAAGCTTATATTTGGGAACAAATTCAAATGTGGGATCGCGTAGAGCCGATTAACCGCGAGGAAGCGGAGAAGCAGCTGCTTGCTGATGAAAGCGATATTGAAGTGATGCTCGATTCTCTCAAATATGCACAGCCTATTTTTCTGCCGCTAGGCGGAGCTTTAAGCGATATTTCCTATTCAATTGCCAATCGCGGCGAGTCGCCAGAGACGGTGCTTGAGCGAAATAAACAAATTGCGCAGGATGCGATTGATAAGGATTTGAATACACAAACAACAACAAAGGCAGCACAATAAAGGATGAGACTAGATTGATGAAACAGCATCGCAGGGAATCCCCATAAGGGATTCCCATCCTTTTATATGGACGACCATTTAAAGAGGAATGAGGGGTTAGCATGCTGAAGGTAACCAGGAAAACAAAGAGAGTAGTTGGCGCACTGCTGGCTCTGGTCCTATGCCTGACAATCGTCTCCATTTATCCTGCGAGCCGCTCCTCAGGCAGCGATCACATACTGGAGTCTACTCATGCGGCATCAGCCTTATTGGAGAAGAAATTAGCAAACCTTCCTTCAGCAGGAAATCGCTATGAAGAGTATGCAGCTGAGTATGCAAATGTGCCGCATCCATCGATCAATCAAACAATTGAAGCCGAATCCTTTGCTGCGATTGAGGGTATGAATGCTGAAAAATTTGAAGTTTACGACGGTGCCGAGACGCCAGTCGTTGAAACGGAAGATTCAGGTGTGATTCATTGGGATGTTGTTGTGCCAGAAGACGGATTATATCATATGGCTTTGCGCTATTTTCCGGTGGAAGGCAACACTTCACCCATTGAGAGAGAGCTGCGTATCGACGGTGAAGTTCCTTTTGAAGAAGCATCCAGACTTGTTTTCTCACGGGTATGGCGCAATGAGCTGGCCGAGCTAGAGCAGGATGCCAAGCAAAATGATTTGCGGCCGAGACAAGTTGAAAGCCCGCAGTGGCAGGAGAGAGTATTGCGTGATGCGGAAGGTTATTATCGTGAGCCGTTCTCCTTTTATCTATCCAAAGGCCAACATCGAATTTCACTCGTTTCTCTAAGAGAACCGATGATTATAGACTATTTGAAGCTTTACCAGCAAGAAGAAATTCCTCCCTATGAGAAAGTAGCACAAGGGTATCAAGAGCAAGGCTATAGTGCGACGAATGGCTTGTTTATTAAGCTTCAAGGCGAGGACGCCGCGTTCAAATCGAATCCCTCATTGTATCCGCTGAATGATCGCTCCAGTCCTGGCACGGAACCCTATCATGTATCAAAAATTAGAATGAATACAATCGGAGGCGTCAACTGGAAAATTCCCGGACAGTGGATTTCGTGGAACCTTGATATTCCAGAAGACGGGCTTTATGAATTTGGCCTTAGATACAAGCAAAATACGGTCAGAGGCGTCAACGTAGTTAGAGAGCTTTCCATCGACGGGAAAATTCCGTTCAAGGAGGCGGAAGCTATCCCTTTCCGTTATGACGGTGCATGGCAGATTGGAATGCCTGGCGAGGATGGCAAGCCGTACTTATTTTATTTGACCAAGGGGAAGCATGAAATCAAGCTGGAGCTGACGATGGGCGACCTCGCTGAAATTATTCGAATGGTGCGTTCCAGCATCCAGCAGCTCAACGCATTGTATCTTAAAATCATCATGATCACTTCGGCTTCGCCAGACCCTCTGCGTGATTATGAGCTGGAGAAAAAAATTCCTGAGCTGCAAAAGGTGTTTAAGGAACAGAGCGAGTTTCTTACCGCCGCAGCAGATCGGATGGATGAGCTGGTTGGCGGCACGAGCGCCAGCACGACGATCTTAAGAACAACCTCCTATCAATTGAAGGATATTGGAAGCCGTACCGAGACGTTGACCTCACGGCTCAAAGGCTTCAAGGATAATGTGACCGCCCTCGGCACTTGGCTGCTTACCGTAAATCAACAGCCGCTTGAAATCGATTATTTGTTTTTCAAATCGCAGGACGTACCTGTGCCGAAGGTCAGTACTGGAATCATCGGGAAGTCTGTACATGAAGTGATGTCCTTTGCCAGATCGTTTTCCGAAGATTACAGCCACATCAGCAACGTCAAGCAAGGAGACAAGGAAGTAACCGTGTGGATTGCAGCAGGAAGAGATCAGGCTCAGCTGCTTCGGTCTATGATTGACAACACCTTTACGCCGCAAACCGGCATTTCAGTTAATTTACAGCTCGTGAATCCAGCAGTCGTTCTGCCGGCAACGCTAGCCGGGAAAGGCCCGGATATCGCGCTGACCCAAGGCGATGTAATTAACTTTGCGATGCGGAACGCACTTCAGGATTTATCCAGCTTCCCGGAATTTGCACAGGTTAAGGACCGGTTTATGGATAGCGCTTTCGCAAGCTTTAAGTATCAGGACGGCGTGTTTGCTCTACCAGAAACACAATCGTTCCCAATGCTATTCTATCGCAAAGATATTTTGGAAGAGCTGCGTTTGGACGTGCCGCAAACATGGGAAGATATGTACCGTATCATCCCCGAGCTCCAGAAGCACAACATGGATTTGGCGCTGCCGCAAAATATCGTGTTTGAATCGATGCTCTATCAAAATGGCGGCCAATATTACCAAAAAGATGGGATTGCAACGGATCTTGATTCGGCCATTGGCATAGAATCGTTCCAAAAGTGGACGGAGCTGTATACCAACTATAAGCTGCCAATTGAATTTGATTTCATTAACCGTTTCCGCACAGGTGAGATGCCAATTGGTATTGCGGATTATACCACGTTCAATTTCTTGACGATTTTTGCCCCGGAAATTAGAGGCCAGTGGAGTTTTGTCGCGGTCCCGGGCACGAAGAGCGAGGCGGGAACGGTTCGCCACGACACACTTAGCTCAGCTACAGGCACAGTGATGTTCAAAGACGCCAAAAATAAAGAGGCAGGCTGGGCGTTTATGAAATGGTGGACGGACACGGAGGCACAGGTCACGTTTGGGCGTGAGATGGAAGCGATATTAGGGGAATCGGCGCGATATGCAGCTGCGAATTTAGAAGCTTTGCAGCGTCTTCCATGGTCAGCAAAGGAAATGAATCAGCTGGTTGAGGAGCTGAACTGGGTCGTCGGCAGACCTGCTGTCCCAGGCGGTTATTCACTCGATCGGCACATCTATAATGCCTTTTACGAGGTGTACACCGA